>URQJ01000300.1 GCA_900549945.1 uncultured Oscillospiraceae bacterium | reverse complement strand
CCCTCTGCCGCAAGCCGTCGAGGATCGCGCCGTGCGCGGCGTGCAGCCTTCGGCGCAGCTCGGCGTCCGCGCCGCGCAGCACCGCCTCAATCCATGTGCGGTAGACGTCGCCCAGCGCATCCATCAGCTCGATCCAAAAGCGGTTGCCGGACGCCTGCGCCAAGAGGCTGTGGAAGCGCTCGTCCTGCCGCGCCTCCTCTTCTACGCTCTCCGCCGGCAGCGCGAGCGCCGTCTCCGCCTCAGCGAGGTCAAAATCGCCGCGGCCGATCACCGACACGCAGACCGACACCTCCATCGTTCGGCGGAACGCGCAGATCTCCTCCTGCGAAACCAGCCGGATCAGGAGAAGCGTGCGGATCATCTCGGAGAGCTTTTTCGAGATATTCCCGGTGTAATAGCTGCCCGAGCCCCTGCGGCTCTCCACGATGCCCATATTTTCCATGCTGCGCAGCGCCTCCCGCGTGGAATTGCGGCTGATCTGCAGCGTTTCCGAAAGCGTGCGCTCGGTCGGCAGGCGGTCGCCGACGGCGATGGAGCCGTCGCGGATACATCCGCACAGGTATCGGATCGCCCGCTGGTATTCGCGCGTCGTCTCCTCCATGCTGCACCTCCTCACAGAAACTGCGCGAATACGGACGCGCCGACCACGGTGAGCAGGCCGGAAATCGCGATGGAAAGGCTGCTCATCGCCCCCTCGACCTCGCCCATTTCCATTGCCTTCGCCGTACCCACCGCATGCGACGACGTGCCGATCGCGATGCCCTTTGCAATCGGTTCGCGTATGCGAAACACACGGCAGATCAGCGGCGCGAAAATATTGCCGAGAACGCCGGTAATGATGATCACCGCGACGGTCAGCGTGACGTAGCCGCCGAGCTCCTCCGAAACGCCCATGCCAATCGCCGTCGTGATGGATTTCGGGAGCAGCGTCACATACTCCTCGTGCGAAAGGCCGAACATCAGGCTCATCGCGAGGATGCACAGCAGCGTCGTCAGGACGCCGGACACGATGCCGATCAGAATGGCGCGCCAGTTCTTTTTCAGGACCTCAAGCTTTTCATAGAGCGGCACCGCGAGGCACACGGTCGCCGGCGTGAGCAGGTAGCTCAGATACTGCGCGCCGGAATAATACACGTCGTAGTCGATCCCCGCCGCCGCAAGCACCGCGATCGTCGCGGCGACGGAGATCAGCAGCGGATTGAAAAGCGCCAGCTTAAAGCGGTTTTGCAGCAAGCTGCCGGCGCCGTAGGCCAGCAGGCTGATCACGACGCCAAAGAAAACGGAGTTTTCAAAAAAGCTCATTTCCCCACCTCCCGTCTGCCGCCGCGCCGCAGCGCAAGCTGTGTGGCGTGCCCCGAAACGAGCATGACGAGCGCTGTGGAAAGCACGGTGATCACCGCATAGGCGAGCAGGTTCGAGCGGATGATCCCCCACGCGTTGACGAGGCCGACGGCGGCCGGGATGAACATCAGCGGCATGATCTCGATGAGAAAGACCGCCGTTTCCTTTACGTCGCCCAGCTTGATCACCTTGAAATGCAGGCAGAGGAACATCAATACAAGCCCGTAAATGCTTGCCGGCACCGGCAGCGGGATCAGGTAATTCAGCAGCTCCCCGAGCAGCGATAATCCCAAAATGATCCCGAATTGTTTCAGATACTTCATGGATACAGCCCCCAAGCTATAATTGGTAGTACCAATTATAGGCCTGCCGCCGAAAAAAGTCAATTCCCGCCGCCGTCTGCGGCGCACATTTCAAAAATTTCTGCGCAGCGGCTAAAAATCGTGCGGACGCCGCCGCTTTTTTTCGACAAAACAGTGGGCGCGCAGCTCCGCGGCCAAAGCCGGAGACTGCCGCACCGTGCGGCGGGACGCGCAACCGAGCCGCCCGCAGCGCGCCGATTCCGCTTTCGCACCGGCGAACGCCTGCAAAGGTGCCGCGGCGCACGGAATCACAGCGCCGTCCCTTTTTTCGGTATGAAGAAGCGCGACGTATCAACGCGCTCCAGCTCCAGCAGGCGCAGCTTTTTCCCGATGCCGCCG
>URQJ01000299.1 GCA_900549945.1 uncultured Oscillospiraceae bacterium | reverse complement strand
CATACGAGATCTATGCCGTGACTGGAGTTCAGACGTGTGCTCTTCCGATCTACCTGCAGACGCTGCTCGGCGTGTTTCAGTCGCTGATCGAAAACGGCGCCACGGTCGTCGTCATCGAGCACGATCTCGACGTGATCCGCAGCGCCGATTACATCATTGACATGGGACCGGGCGGCGGCGCGGAGGGCGGGCGCATCGTCGCGGCCGGCACCCCGGCGGAAATTGCGGCCTGTGCGGAAAGCGCAACCGGCCGGTATATTTGAAGCAGCAAAATCGGGCGGACCTCCGGCTGAAACCAGCCGCCGGGGTCCGCCCGCTTTCTTTGTGTTTCACTTTGAAGGACGGCTGCTGTGCAGACCGGAGCCGATTTCCCCGCATGGAGGTCGAAAAGAAACCGAAGGGTGCAGGTGAAAAGGGCAGAGGGCGCGCAGCCCACGCGTTTTTCGCTTTTCTGCGGAGCAAAACCGCGTTATTTAACGCACGCAAAAAGGAACATTTCCGCTTCATTTGAGGCGGCCGGCTGCTTATCGTACGTCGAATACACTTCGACTTGGCTGAATCCGAGCTCAGCGAGGATCTTTTCCATTTCGCCCAGCTCGTACAGGTGGATCTGGAAGTCCATGGGCTCGCTTTGCAGAAGCGTATCCCCGTCGTACAGCTCGTAAACAGAGGGGGAATACTGGGTGTGCGTGGCTTCGTCATACGTGTTTTTGTATTTCGCGATCAGGTCGAAGCCCTCCTTTGTCTTGACGGCGAGGCTGGGCTTGAAGTCGGCGTCATCCGGGCAGCGGCAGGCGACGGTGTCCACGGCGAACACAAACCGGCCGCCGTCTGTTAAAAGCACCCGCATTTTGCGCAGGATGCTTTTGCAGACGGCCATATCCGTGAACAGCCCCACGGAGCCGGAGGAAATGAAGATGTAGTCGAACCGCTCCGGCGAATCGTATGCCTCGATGGAGGAGAGTGTCACCTTGGCATGGGGCGCCTTTTCCTTCAGCTTATCCAGCATCTCCTTAGAGAGATCCATGCCGGTGATGTCGCAGCCGCGCGCCATGAATGGGATCAAAAACCGCCCGCTGCCGCACAGCGGCTCCAGCATTTTCTGGCCTTTCTGCGCGTAGGAGAGATAGAACTCGAGCTCGTCCTCGGGCGCCGTTTCATGCAGGATTTCGTACATTTCGGTGCACAGACTCCCGTAGTAATTCTTTGGAACAGACATAAATGAAAAATCTCAGCTTTCTTTGATGGGAATATAGATTTCAGCGATGGCATTTTTCAGCCCGTGGAAGCACAAACAAAAGCATGGAGATCCGAAGGATCTCCATGCACATTTTTTATCGGTCGGACGGGAAGCGGATGCCGCCGTCGGCGCGCAGCTGCTCCATATACGCCGAAACGTCGCAGGCCAATCTGCGGCAGGCGTCGTATTCCGCGGCGGAGGCCTCCGGCTCCGTAATATACCGGTAGAAGTCCTTCGCCTCATAGCCCATCAGCTTGTATTTCGGCTCCTCGCCGCAGACGGTTTCGCGCGTGCCGTCGTTGTAGACGATCTCGATGTTCGCGAGCCGCGAGATCGATTCGACCGAGACGGTGCCGCGGTCGCCCTGAAAATCGGTGTTCGCGCTAGCCTGCCCGATCTTCGAGTAGACGAGATTGACGAGCCTGTCCGGATACTGCATCGCGACGATGCCGCTGCCGTCTGCGCCGGAGGCGAGCAGCCGCGCGGTGATCTGCGTGCTTTCCGGCAGGCCGAAAAGGTGGAGCGCCGGGTAAATGCAGTAGACGCCGAGGTCCATCAGCGCGCCGGTTTCGAGCGCAGGGTTGAAGATGTTCGGCAAATTGCCCGCAAGGTAGGCGTCATATTTTGAGGAGCGCTGGCAGAAATCGATCTTCGCCATTGTGACGGGGCCGATCTTTTCGAGCGCCGACTCGAGCAGCCCGCGCTGCGGCAGGTGCATGTACATGATGGCCTCGAGGTAGACGAGCCCGCGCTCCGCCGCGAGCGCCTGCAGCGCGCGCACCTCGTCGGCGTGCGCGGCGAGCGGCTTTTCGCAGATCACGTGCTTGCCGTTTTCGAGAAAGACGC
>URQJ01000298.1 GCA_900549945.1 uncultured Oscillospiraceae bacterium | reverse complement strand
ACCGCGTGCGCCGCGAATCCGCGCCCGTATCGCAGGGGCCGGCGCGCCCGGGCGACTACGAGTGGCATGCCCGGGAGAACTCCGGCTCGTTCGAGGACATGATGTCCCGCTTTAAGCAGACGAGCGACGAGAAGATTTCCGACCTGAAGCGGGCGGAAAACAAGCGCGGGGGTTACTCGCGCAAGGGCCCGAGAGGCGGCTGAGTCAAGCGAAAGCCATCCGAAAGCGTTTTCGAGTGGCTTTTTGTTACTTTTATCGTGCGGCCTGCCGCCGCAGGTTTACGGCTTGGGCAGGTCAGGGCGCCTGCTGTGCCGCTGGGGAGGAGGAAAACGGATGAAAAGGGAAATGGGCTTTGGCCGGTGCGGACTCGCGTGCGGCCTGTGCACGGAGAATGCGGACTGCGCGGGCTGCACGAACGGCGGCTGCCCCGGTGCGCAGACCTGTGAAAACCGCCTGTGCTCGCTCGAAAAGGGGCTTGCGGGCTGCTGGGAATGCGCGGAGACCGACTGTAGAAAAGGGCTGCTGCAAAAGATCAAGCCGCGCGTTTTCTGCCGATATATCCGGCATAGCGGCGCCGAAGCGCTGCTCGACCGCCTCGCGCGAAATGAAGCGGCCGGCGTCGTCTACCACCGGAGCGGCGTGGCCGGGGATTACGACGCGTTTACGGATGAGGCGGCGCTGCTGCGCTTTATTCAAAACGGAAGGTGAACGGCTTTGTGGATGAATTTTAAAATTTCTGAATCCATATTGATTTTTTTATAGGATGTGTTATACTATAGGTACAGAGAAACGGCAAGAGTCGGTTCCCTTGAATATCGAAAGCGCTGTCTTTCAGAAAGGATGTGTTTGTTCCGCAGGCAATGGAAAGCACGTCCTTTTGTGCTTTTCGCGGAAGAAACGGGTGGTTGTATGAATATCACGATCGTTGGCAGAAAGGTGAACTTGAGAGAGAATTTTAAGGAAATGGTACAGCGCAAGCTGACGAAGTTTGAGCGTATTTTTGATGCGGATGCAGACGTGCTCGTGAAGGTGACCGTCGAGAAGAACGAGCAGACCGTGGAGATCACGATCAGGCAGCGCGGCATGATCTACCGCGCAGAGGCCGTCGCCCCCGAGATGAACGACGCGCTGGACGATGTGGTCTCGGCGCTCGGCAGACAGATCCGCAAGAATAAAACGCGCCTCGAGCGCGCAAAGAAGGTGCAGCAGTTCGACCTTTCCGGCGAATACGAGGAGGAGCCGGACGAGGAGATCGAGATCGCCAAGCGCAAGACGTTCTTCGTCAAGACGATGACGGTGGAGGAAGCGATCTTGCAGATGAACCTGCTCGGCCACACGTTCTTCATGTTCCGTGACGATGCGAGCGGTGAGATCAACGTGGTGTATAAGCGAAACGACGGCAAATACGGCATTCTCGAACCGGAAACCTGAATCAGACCATAAGTTCCCAATTGCCTTTGAAGCGGCCCCCGAAGATTTTTGCGGGGGCCGTTCTATTTTCTGTTTTTCCCGCATAGGAATCCAAAGCGCGGGTGTGCGCCTGCACGGCCCGCGCATTTTTTGGATATGGGGTGATCGATGTGGGAAAAGAGCGCAAAAAAACGGACGTCACACTGCCGGAATCGGTGCCCGAAGGGCTGCTTCAGGTCAGCCGCGTCCACCCGGAGGACCGCGTCGCGGCGCTGGCGGGCAACCCGAACGTCGGCAAGAGCACGGTGTTCAATGCGTTAACCGGTCTGCGGCAGCACACGGGGAATTGGGCGGGAAAGACCGTTTCGAACGCGCAGGGTTACTGCACGTTCCGCGGGCACGGCTATGTGCTGGTCGATCTGCCGGGCTGCTACTCGCTGATGGCCCATTCCGCTGAGGAGGAGGCCGCACGCGATTTCCTCTGCTTCGGCGGTGCGGATGCCGCCGTCGTCGTGTGCGACGCGACGTGCCTCGAGCGCAATCTGAATCTCGTCCTGCAAACGATTGAATTGCAGCCGCGCACGGTCGTCTGCGTCAATCTGATGGATGAGGCGAAGCGCCGCGGCATCGCGGTCGATCTCGAGGAGCTGCACCTGCTGCTCGGCGTGCCGGTTGTT
>URQJ01000297.1 GCA_900549945.1 uncultured Oscillospiraceae bacterium | reverse complement strand
GTAGGGTGCCTGAACCAGCTCGATGATCTCTTCGGCGGTGTTCTCGCCGAATTCGGCGTCGCCGAAGCCGTTGATCACGCGCGTGATGACCATCATGCCGACGGAGAGCAGCGCGCCCTGTAAGGCCATCTGCGCGCCCATGCCGAAGATGCGCAGCAGAACCGCCGTATCCGGCTTGAAATCGTCCTTTTTCAGGCGGAGCTGCGGGTGCTTTTTGAACATGTAGGCGATGCAGACCGCGGCGGAGACCGCCTGCGCGATCACCGTGGCGCCGGCGACACCCGCCACGCCGAGCTCAAAAATGAGCACGCTCAGAAGGTCGAGCGCCACGTTGAGCAGAGAGCAGAAAATGAGGAAGATCAGCGGCGTTTTGCTGTCGCCGAGCGCGCGCAGCACGGAGGCCGCCGCGTTGTAGGCGAACTGCGCGATGCCGAGCCCGCCGATCAGCTGGATGTAGAGCACAGACATGTCGATCACGCTTTCCGGCGTGTTCAAAAGCAGCATCAGCGGGCGCGCGAGCAGCATGCTCACGACGCACATGGCGGCGCCGATGCCGAGCGTCAGGTAAACCGTGCTGACGAGTCCGGCGCGGATTTTTTTCTCGTCGCCCGCGCCGACGAACTGGGAGATCACGATCGAGACGGCGCTCGTCACGCCGGTTGAGAGCAGCAGGATGAAATTCGTCGTCGAGGTCGTCGCGCCGACGGCAGCGAGCGCCTCGGAGCCGACGTAGCGGCCGAGCACCGCGGAATCCACCATCGTGTAAAGGGACTGGAACACGCTGCCGAGCATCATCGGCAGCGCAAAGCGCAGCATCAGGCTGATGGGCCTGCCGCGGGTCATGTCGATCGCACCGGATCTTCCTGCCATGTCTTTCTTCCTCCGTTTTAACGCAAAAATGAAGGGCGGACCGGGAAGCGATTCGCCCTTATCTCTATTTTAACAAGATTTTCCCAAGGGTTCAAGATACGGGAAATCCAAATCAGCGGCCGGAAAAATTGTGTATAATATACAACGCTGCTGTGCCAGAGCCGTCAAGGCATGGAATAAGTGAACATTTCGTAGTGCAGCGCGGCGCCCACGTCGATGGCTTCGGGCAGCAGCGCCCGCGCAACGAGGATCTCATCCCCGCTGCCGTCGTCGGTGCGCAGCAAAACGGCGTAATCGCCGTCGATGCGGCTCACGATGTAGTCGTAGGGTCCCATGTTCCGCTCCTTTCCGTTTTGTCCGTGTGTGGAGGACAGAGCGCCGCGGCCTTCGCGCAGGAAGTTTCAGTGCGCGGCCCCGCGCACAAGCGACGCGGCGTGCTCGCGCGCCCGCTCGTAGTCCTCGTTTTCGATCAGATACGGCTTTGTAAAGCGATCGGCCTCCGGGTTTTCCGGCTCAATCTCCCGCGCCATCAGCAGCACGCCGTTTTCCTCGCGGACGGGGCGAAAGCCCATCCTTTCGTGAAAGGCTCTGGCCGCGTCGTTCGGCAGCGCGATGTGGGCGGTCACGCGGCGGTAATTCGCGTGGTGCATGATCGCGAGCATCAGGCTGTAGAGCGAGGCGCCGACGCCGCGGCGCTGGTATTCGGGCGCGACATAGAGCTGGATATCCGCCGTGAACCGGTCGGCCGGCTCCACGCCGCGCTCGGTCAAAAGGCAGAAGCCCGCCGTGGCGCTGTCGATTTCGGTCATAATCCAGCCGCGCCCGTAGGTGTAGCGGTCTATGCGCTGGATGTATTCTGCGAGGGGCGGCGCGGTTTCGTCCGGCGTGCAGTTCGTGTTTTCCACATAGGGCGCGTAGATTTTGAGCATGGAAGGCGCGTCCCATTCGTTGATTCTTCTTACAGCAACTCGCATTTGTATCACCAGAGCCCCCGCCGGGCGGGCGCTTCCTTTCTTGAAAAAGCAGGGATTAAAAACAGGGGGGGAATAAGGCAGCAGGGTTTAAGCGGGGCTTAAAACAAGCGCTTTTGAACAAAAGCTCACAGGCTGCACTCCACCTCGGAAAAACGTGGGATGGAGGGCGAGGCGCCGGGGCGCGAAACGGCGATGGCCGCGGCTTTCGCGGCAAGGCGCAGAGATCGGAAGAGCGTCGTGTAGGGAAAGAGTGTAGATCTCGGTGGTCGCCG
>URQJ01000296.1 GCA_900549945.1 uncultured Oscillospiraceae bacterium | reverse complement strand
CGGAGGCGCCCGGCGAGGGGGCGCAGCGCAGCGCACTGCGCGATCTCGACGACGTAATCGACCAAAGCGGCGTGCGGCTGATCGGCATTGTGCCCGAGGATCAGCAGCTGTCCGCCGCGTTTGCCCGCGGCCGGCTGCCGGCGGCGGAAGCCCCCGGCTTCATGGCGCTTTCGCGTGTTGCCGCGCGGCTGAACGGCGTGCCTGTGCCGCTCGCAATATAAGCGGGCGGCTTCGAGATAAAGCAAATTATTCGGAAAAATCAAAGGGAGGAAATTTTATGAATATTGCACTGACCGCCCACGACGCAAAAAAGGAGCTGATGGTTCAGTTCTGCATCGCTTACTGCGGCATTCTGAGCCGCCACACGCTCTGCGCAACCGGTACGACCGGCAAGCTTGTTGAAGATGCGACGGGCCTTAGAATCCACCGCTTTCTGAGCGGCGAGCAGGGCGGCGACCAGCAGATCGCGGCGCGCATCGCCTGCAATGAAATCGACCTTCTGCTCTTTTTCCGCGATTCCATGCAGCCGCAGACGGCGGAGCCGCCGTACGACAAGAGCCTGCTGCGCCTGTGCGACGTGCACAACATCCCGGTTGCGACAAATATCGCGACCGCTGAGGTCCTGATCCACGGCCTCGAGCGCGGCGACCTCGACTGGCGCGAGATCGTCAAGCTGTAAAATGGTTGACAACCGCGTGAAAATGCGGTAAAGTATAGAAAATATCCGGCGATGACCGGGAGAAGTACCTGCGTGCGCCGCACGCACAGAGAGCGCGGTCCGGGCTGAAAGCCGCGCGTGCGGCGCGCAGGGAAAGACACCCCGCGAGCCGCGCGAAAGCGCGTTTTCCGCGTTAAGGAGCTTTGAGGAGAAAGGGGCGGAGCCTGCCCTTTTCTTGAAAAAGGGTGGCACCACGAACGGAATTCGTCCCTTATCTGCCGGGCAGATAAGGGATTTTTTGCGTCTGGAGGGATGGCATGAAAGTCGTTTTTATTGTCGGCAGCGCGGCGGTGGGCAAGATGACCGTCGGGCAGGCGCTGATGGAGCGGACCGGCCTGCGGCTGTTCCACAACCACATGATGATCGAGCCGGTCATCGAAATTTTCGGCGCGTACGACGGGCAGATCATCGACCGCTTGCGGGACGTGGTTTTTGAAGCGTTCGCCGCGTCGGAGCAGTACGGGATGATCTTCACCTTCATGTGGGCTTTCGACGTGCCCGGCGACTGGGCGTATATCGAGCACGTGCAGTCGATTTTCCGGGCGCATGACCCCGGCGCGGAATTTTATTTTGTGGAGCTCGTTGCGCCGCAGGAGATACGCCTGCGCCGTAACGCGAGCGAAAACAGGCTGAAAAACAAGGCGTCGAAAAATAACATCGCATGGTCGAACCAAAGGCTCATAGAGGACGACGCAAAGTACAGGCTCGAGAGCTTCGACGGGGAAATCCCGTTTGAAAATTATATGAAGCTCGACAATTCGGAGCTGGAGCCCGCGCAGGCGGCCCAGCAGATCCAGCTGCGCTTTAGCCTGTAGCGGCGCGCAGATTTACAGGAAGGCTTACACGGAGACCGGGCCGCATGCGGCAGAGAGGAAAAGGAAAGCATATGGAACTGATCACAAAGGCGCCGAAAGGCACGAAAGACATCATCCCGGGCGAATCCGAAAAATGGGCGCTCGTCGAAGACGTGATGGCGGGCGAGGCCGAGCTCAACGGCTTCTCCGAGATCCGCACGCCGGTGTTCGAGCACACGGAGCTCTTTGAGCGCTCGGTCGGCGACACGACGGACGTCGTCGAAAAGCAGATGTACACGTTTTTGGATAAGGGCGGCCGCTCCGTCACGCTGCGCCCCGAGGGCACGGCCGGCGCGGTGCGCGCGATGCTCGAAAACGGCATGTACAATAACGGCTTCCCGATCAAGATGTATTACAAGACGTCCTGCTACCGCTACGAAAAGCCGCAGGCGGGCCGCGTGCGCGAGCTGCACCAGTTCGGCGTCGAGATGTTCGGCGCGGCGGAGCCTGCGGCGGACGCGCAGGTCATCCTGCTCGGCAAGTCGATCTTCGAGCGGCTCGGCCTCGGCGACGACGTGCAGGTCGCGATCAACTCGATCGGCTGCCCGACGTGCC
>URQJ01000295.1 GCA_900549945.1 uncultured Oscillospiraceae bacterium | reverse complement strand
GGAGGGGACAGCGTCAGGAGAGATGGAGCCGCAGCCAGAGGATACTAAAAAAGATCTGGCTGCGGAGATTTTAAAGGAAATGAGCCTGGAGGAAAAGGTGGGCCAGATGTTTTTCGTGCGGTGCCCCGAAACGGACGGCGCAGAGATGGTCGCGCGGTATCAGCCGGGCGGTATTCTGCTGTTCGGCCGCGATTTTGACGGCCTTTCGCGCAGGCAGGTCACCGGCGCGATCGAAGCGTACCAGAGCGCGGCGAAGATCAAGCTGTTGGTCGGCGCGGACGAGGAGGGCGGCGAGGTCGTGCGCATCAGCGATAACCCGCAGCTTTCGGATGAGCCGTACTGGTCCATGCGCGATCTCTATAACGCGGGCGGCACGGAGCTGCTCTGCGCCGCGGAGGCGGAAAAGTGCCGCCTGCTGCTCAGCCTCGGCGTCAACGTGAATTTTGCGCCGGTCTGCGATATTTCGGACGACCCGGCATCGTTCATGTACGCGCGGTCGCTCGGCCTTTCTCCGGCGGATACGGCTGCGGCGGTCGGCGCGGTTGTCGGCACGTATGAGGCGGAGAACGTCGGCACCGTTTTAAAGCATTTCCCCGGCTACGGCAACGCGGCGGACAGCCACGCAGGCGTCGTGTACGATAACCGCGGCTTGGCGGCGTTTGAGGGCGGCGCATTTCTGCCGTTTGAAGCCGGCATCGACGCCGGGGCCGACTGCGTGCTTGTCACGCACAACATCGTCCCCTGTGTGGACGGCGAGGCGCCCGCGTCGCTCTCCGCGGCGTGGCATGCGGTCCTGCGCGACACGCTCGGCTTTTCCGGCGTCATCATCACCGACGACCTCTCGATGGGCGGCGTGACCGATTACACAGACGGCGAATCGGCGGCGGTCGCGGCGGTGCTCGCCGGCAACGACATGCTCTGCTGCACCGATTTTGAGACGCAGATTCCGGCGGTCGTCCGCGCCGTGGAGGACGGCACGATCAGCGAGGCGCGCATCGACGAAAGCGTGCTGCGCATCCTGCGCTGGAAGCTCGAGCGCGGTTTGATTTTTGCGCCGGCCGAATTAGAATGAAACGCCCGGAAGCGCTTGCCGCAAAGTGCCTTCCGGGCGTTTTTAAGAAAATTGTTAAATTCATCGGGGCCAAATTGTGGTACAATAAGGGGCGTGAACGAGGCGCGGCGCACGGGGCGGCTTTTCCCTGCCTGAAGTGCAGGCTGGGCGTTTGCCTGCGCGGGCCGCGATACCACAGAAAAGGCTTGGTAATTGGGATGGAAAATCATAAGATTCTGATTGTGGAGGACGATGCGGCGATCGCCGGAGCGATCACCCGGATTTTGGAATCGTGGGGCATGGCGTCGCGCTGCGTGCGCGATTTCCGCGATGTGCTGCGCGAATTTACGGAGTACGACCCGCATCTCGTGCTGATGGATGTGACGCTGCCGTTTTTCAACGGCTACCACTGGTGCAGCGAGATCCGAAAGATCTCGGCGGTGCCGGTGCTTTTTGTGTCGAGCGCGGCGGAAAATATGAATATCGTGATGGCGGTCGACATGGGCGGCGACGATTTCGTCGCGAAGCCCTTCGACCCCTCGGTGCTGATGGCGAAGATCCGCGCGCTGCTGCGCCGCACGTACGACCTCGGCGACCGCGTGCCGGTCATCGAGCACCGGGGCGCGGTGCTGAACCTCAACGACGGCACGCTGCTGTGCGGCGGCGAAAAGACGGAGCTGACGCGCAACGAGTTCCGCATTTTGCAGACGCTGCTCGAGAGCCGCGGCAAGGTCGTCAGCCGCGAGACGCTGATGACGCGCCTGTGGGAGTACGACCTCTATGTGGAGGAAAACACGCTGACTGTCAACGTGACGCGGCTGCGCAAGAAGCTCGCGGCGGTGGGGCTCACGGATTACATCGCGACGCGCGTCGGCAGCGGATACATCATTGAATGAGCGCGGGGGCTTTCGGGCCGCCCTGCGGGGGAGGGTGCGGATGAAAAAGAACGAGCGGCAGATCCTGTTTTCCTATATCCGGGCGCATGGCGGCGCCGCGCTGTATATCGCCGGGGCCGCGGCGGTTTTCGCCGCTGTGTTCGTCCTCTCCGGCCTGCCGGCCATGCCGGTGCTGTATGCGGCGGT
>URQJ01000294.1 GCA_900549945.1 uncultured Oscillospiraceae bacterium | reverse complement strand
CGCAGCACCATCGCCGCCGCGCACATGGCGGCATTCACCTTGCCCGCGCCGCATTTCGCGACGACAACCGGCACGCCGCCGAGCCTGCCGCTCGTAAACGGCTGGCCGCAGCACACGGCCTGCTCCGGCTCTTCCAGCGCGGCGATAAGCCCCGCGACCTCCATCTCCATTGCTCCGATAATTCCGATCATGCTTTTCTCCTCTGCCTCCGGAATCGGCTTCCCTCAGATTGTACCACCTGCGGCCGGCTCCGGCATCCCTTATTTGTTGTGCATTGCTGTTATTTTGTTGCCCGCGTCACTTAAAGCGCTTGCCGAGCTTTTCGCGCATGAAGGCGGCAAACTCTGTGGCGTCGCCCTGCTTGAAGCCGTCCTTCGCGATAAAATACGTGTTTTCCTCGCCGAAATACATGTAGAAGCTGTCCTTCGTCTCGTACATCCGCGTAATCTGGAAGTACGGGTGCAGGTTCGAGGCCTGCAGGCCCGTGATGCGGAAATCGCCCTCGTAGAAATAGTAGGCGGCCTTGCGGCTTCTCATCTTGCTGTACGAGCGGATCATCGCCTTTGTGACCGTCGTGCTCGCGGTGCCGATCTTGTAGCCGCTGTACACAATGCACAGGCCGAGCAAAAGGAGCATCCACCAGTTGTCGCTCGAGCCGGACTGCCACACCACGTAGAACGCGACGAGCCCGATGACGATCGTAAAGAGCGGCAGCCACAGGTGGCGGCGGTACGCGTGAAAATTCGCGAAAACCTTGATTGCGTTGTCGCTGTGCTCCGTCTCGTTCACAAAGCGCAGCGCACCGTCGCCCTCGTCCTCATGGCCGAGCTTCGACTGGCGGTACGCGGCGAGGCGGTCCGCCATCGCGAGCTTCTCGCGCTTGTCGCGCCGGTTCACGACCGAGCGGTACACGAAGAACGCGATGATCAGCGCGAGCAGCACCACGAGCACCACGAGCATCCAGATGGCCTCCGCGGTAAGCTCCGTGCTCGGGGCCTCCATAAACTCCGAAAACACCGCCGAATCGACGATCTGCCGCATCAGCGCGTCGTATTCCTCGGGGATCTCCTCGGTGCCGTTGTAGAGGTCGAAGGAGACGAGCTTGCCGTCGAAAATCGTGCCGTAAAGCCGCTCGTACACCGTGCTGTCTTCCTCGACCGCGTCGGAGCGGATGTCGATGCAGAAAAACGGGATTGCCTCGTGGTCGTACCACTCGACGCTGCCGTCCGTGCGCCCGTCCGCCGAGGCGGGCTGCATGCGCTCGATGAAGTCGGCCTTCGTCTCGTCGTCGGCGTTGTTCAGGTTAAAAATCGCCGACGAATAGTCGGAGGTCTTGGACGACACCGCGATGACGCAGTCGCCGCCGAACGCATAGATCTCGGCGAGGATGCCGTCCTCGCTCAGCGCGCTGATCTTCTCGCTGATGTCGAGCACCTGGGCCGTGCTCCAGACCGGGTCGTCCGCTGGCGTATCCGCGGTCAGAAGCTGCGCGCCCTCCGGCAGCGTAACCGTCATACCCGTGTCCGGCAGCGTGTAGGTCGTTTCCGCCGCCGAAGCAGGCAGACAAAACGCGGCTGCAAGCACAAAAACGGCGAGCAGGACCGCGGTAAAACGTCCCAATGTTCTTTTTCTGGTATTCATGTTTTTGCCGATCCTTTCTCCGCGCCGGGCCGCCGCCCGGGCGAATTCAAAAAGTGTTAAGGCCATTGTACCACACTTTCGCAAAAATTTGTACTGTCTTTTCCCGATTTTTTTCATTTATTTACAAATTGGACAAAAAGGAATTTGACACCGCACGCGGCGGGCGGTACAATGGGAACACAAATATGCGGCGGCGCCGCACGGGCGCGGTATTTTTTTCCAAAATCAGCCCATAGTAAGACGGAAAGCCGCTGAAAAAAGGAGACCTGCACGATGAAAATCGCCGTGATCACCGGCGCGTCCTCGGGCCTCGGCGTGGAGCTGCTCCGCGCCGCCGCCGAACTCTGCCCCGACATAGACGCTTTCTGGCTCATCGCACGCCGGCGGGAGCGCCTCGAAGCGCTCGCCGCACAGTTTCCGGGCAAAACGCTGCTGCCCGTGCCGCTCGACCTCACCGACCCCACCGCCCTCAAGAGCCTTGAATCGCTTCTGCACGC
>URQJ01000293.1 GCA_900549945.1 uncultured Oscillospiraceae bacterium | reverse complement strand
ATGCCGCAGCGCACAGCCATGCCGCGCTTCGCAAGCAGGTCGCCCGCCGTCTCGCTCGCCATGCCGCGCACATTGAAGCCGAGCACCGGCACGAAATACCGCGCGTCGGGCGCCGGCGTGTACAGCTTTACATGCGGCATTTTGCTGAACGCCTCATAGATGCGGCGGACATGCCGCATCTCGGCCTGCCGCACGTTCTCCTCGCCGCGGGCGCGCACGAAATCGAGCCCCGCGCCGAGCGCCAGAATACCCGGCACATTCTGCGTGCCGCTCTCGAGGTATTCCGGCATGTCCCGCGGCTGCTCGAGCTGCATGGCCAGCGTGCCCGTGCCGCCCTGAATCAGGCTTTTGAGCTTCTCCCCCTGCCGGGTGATCAGCATGCCGGTGCCCATCGGGCCGTAAAGCCCCTTGTGGCCGGCACAGCATAGGTAGTCGATGCCGTCCTCTGCGGCATGGATCGGCACCACGCCGCCGGACTGCGCCGCATCGACGCAGATCTCCGCGCCGTAGACGTGCGCAAGCGCGGCAAGCCGCTCCACCGGCACGCGGATGCCCCACACGTTCGAGGCCTGCGTGCAGATGAGCATGCGCGTGTTTTCGCGAAGCGCATGCCGGAAGGCGTCGAGCGTCGCGTCATTGTCACACGGCGTGACCGGCACGACCGTGAAAGAAACGCCCTGCGCCTCCATCGCCTTGAGCGGGCGCAGAACCGCATTGTGCTCGAGATCGGTGACGAGCACGTGGTCGCCCGGCTTTAACGAGTGGATGACGATATTCAGCGCCTGCGTGCAGCTCGGCTGAAACGAGACGCACTCGGGCCCCTCCGCACCAAAAAACGCGGCCGCCCTGCGCCGCACGGCGTAGACGGCCTCCGCGGTTTCCATGCTCATGCGAAAGCCCCCGCGGCCGGGATTCGCCCCGAAGCGCTCGAGCGCCTCCGCCATGCGCCTGCGCACGGCCTGCGGCTTCGGGTAAGTCGTCGCGCTGTTATCGAGATAAATCATGACGATGCGCCCCGCTCCGTGCGGAACAGCACCCGCACGCCCGCCTCCCGCAGAATGCGTTCAGCCGCATCGGCGTGCTGCGGCACGTACAGGCCGTATCCGCACCCGTTTTCCCGCGTGCGCGGCAGCCGCTCCACATACGCCTTGATCCCGCGCGAAAAGAGCAGGTCGCGGCTCTTGAGCGCATACGTCACGCTGCTGACCACGATAAACGGCCTTCCCTCCCGGTCCATCTGATTTCCCATAATTAGCACCTCTGCTTTCTCAATATCCCTTTTTCCGTTCACGATCAGGATATGAGACAAGCCGCCGGTTTGTGCCTGCCGGAGGAAAATCCGCCCGGCTCAAACGAGCAGGCAGACCGCATGCGCCGAAATACCCTCGCCGCGCCCCGTGAAGCCGAGGCACTCCTCGGTCGTCGCCTTGACGTTCACGCAGTCCACGCCCACATTGCAGGCCGAGGCAATGTTGCGCCGCATCTCCTCGATGTACGGGCGCAGCTTCGGCCGCTGTGCGACAACCGTCGCGTCGATATTGCCGATCGCAAAGCCCCGCCGGCGCACCGCCGCGACGACCGCCGAAAGCAGCTTGAGGCTGTCGGCCCCCTCATACTGCGGGTCGCTGTCCGGAAACAGCACGCCGATGTCCCCGAGCGCCGCCGCGCCGAGCAGCGCGTCCGAAATCGCGTGGGCGAGCACGTCCGCATCCGAATGCCCGAGCAGCCCGAGCTCGTGCGGGATCTTGACGCCGCCGATGATCAAATCGCGGTGCTCCGCAAGCGCGTGCACGTCATAGCCATGTCCGATTCTCATTTTTATTGACCGCCTTTCTCTTTTCGCACTGCCGCGCCGCTCTCTGCCGCGGCGAACGCCTCGGCCACGAGCAGATCCTCCGGCGTTGTGATTTTGATATTTTTGTAGTCGCCGGCCGTCAGAAACACGCGCCCGCCCGCCGCTTCGATCAGCTGGCAGTCGTCCGTATAGCTTTTGCCGTCCTGTGCCGCGCGGTCGAGCGCGCCGAGATACAGCCGGCGCTCAAACACCTGCGGCGTCTGCACGGCCCGCAGCGCCGCGCGGTCTGGCGTGGCCTGCACAAATTCCTCCTCGGAGGCGATCTTCACCGTATCCTTGACCGGCACCGCCAGCGCCGCCGCGCCGAAGCGCACGGCGTCCGCGCAG
>URQJ01000292.1 GCA_900549945.1 uncultured Oscillospiraceae bacterium | reverse complement strand
CACAACGAATAAATCCGAACCCATTGCCAATCGGCACAAGGTTCGGATTTATTCGCTCTGGTGGAGATGGCGGGAGTCGAACCCGCGTCCGAAAGTCAGTTACCGGGGCTTTCTACGAGTGTAGCCGGTCGTTTGGAATTCCCGCCGTGCAGCGCCGATCGGCAGGCTCTGCACTTTGGTAGCCTTTAATCCGTGACAGGGGTAAAGGCGTAGCCCTGTACACGTTCACCGCTAATCGACGCTCTTATCCCGCCCGCGGTACTGCGGGTAAGAACGGCTGCTTAATTAAGCAGCAACAGCAACAGTATTGTTGTCGTTTAATTTTAAGTTTGCAGGTTTTATAGCGGGCCCGCACCGCTACTCGCTTACCAGGGCTTCCAACCCCCGTCGAAACCTTTACATCCCCATATAAAAGCGGAAAACCCGCTTTTTATCTGTTTCTTTCCTTGATCGCGCGATCTATATCGCGCTTGGCGTCGCGCTCAGCCATGTCGGCGCGCTTATCGTAAAGTTTTTTACCCTTACACAAACCGACCTGCACCTTGACGCGAGAACCTTTAAAATACATCGAAAGCGGGATCAGGGAATACCCCGTCACCTTCGAAAGCCCGAGCAGCCGCATGATCTCGCGCTTGTGCATCAGCAGGCGGCGCACACGCATCGGATCGCGATTAAAAATATTCCCCTGCTCGTACGCGCTGATATGGCAGCCGTTCAGGAGCATTTCCCCATCCACGACGGAGCACCACGCATCCTTCAGGTTGCAGCGCCCCTGCCGCAGGGATTTGACCTCGGTGCCGAAGAGCTCGATGCCGGCCTCGAGGCTTTCCTCCACAAAGTAGTCGTGGTAAGCCTTTTTGTTCTGCGCAATCGTTCTGTTTTCTGTTTTTGCCACAGGCTCACCTCCGCTTTCCCCGTGTATCAGGATTTCACTATACTACAAAAATGCAGCGCTGTCAACCGAATTTCGTCGATCAAAGCTCCTGCCGGCCCTCAATCGCACGCGAAAGCGTGACCTCATCCGCATATTCCAGATCGCCGCCGACCGGAATGCCGTAAGCAAGGCGCGTCACACGGATACCGAGCGGCTTTAAAAGCCGGGAGATATACATTGCGGTCGCCTCTCCCTCCACCGTCGGGTTCGTCGCCATGATGACCTCCTGCACTGTGCCGTCCTGCACACGCTTCAAAAGCTCCTTGATCTTGAGCTGATCCGGTCCAATCCCGCCGAGCGGAGAAATCGCGCCGTGCAGCACATGATACGTCGCGTTGAATTCATTCGTGCGCTCCAGTGCAAAGACGTCGCGCGGGTCCTCGACAACGCAGATGATCGATTTATCTCGATTTTCGCTGCGGCAGACCGGGCAAAGCTCCCCGTCCGTCAGGTTGCAGCACACCGCACAGTAGTGGATATTCTCGTGCGCATCGAGGATTGCCTGCGCAAAGCTCTGCGCCTCCTCCTTGCTGAGGCCCAGTACGTGGTACGCAATGCGCTGCGCAGACTTATGGCCGATGCTCGGCAGGCTTTCGAATTTATCGACAAGCCGCTCCAGCGGCGGAACATGATAGCCGGACATATCAGAACATCCCCGGAATGCTCATGCCGCCCGAAAGCGCGCCGAGCTTCTCTTCCTTTTCCGCCGCTGCAGCGCGCAGCGCCTCGTTGGCCGCCGCCGTGACGAGATCGCCGAGCATTTCCGCGTCGTCCGGGTCGATGACCTCGGGCTTGATGTCGATGGCCTTGATCTCCATCTTACCGGTCACGGTGACCGAAACTGCCCCGCCGCCGGAGGTAGCGGTGTATTCCTTAGCCTCCAGCTCTGCTGTGATTTCCTCCATCTTCTCCTGCATCTTCTGTGCCTGACGGGCAAGCTGCTGCAAATTCGCGGCGCCGCCGCCCCCCATACCCTGCGGTAAACGTGCTTTCATCGTACAAAACCCCTTGTTTCAGATTTATTTTTCTTCGATTTCGACGCCTGCCTCCCGCATGTCGCGGATAAAGCTGTCGAGCGCATTCTGCGGCTTTTGACTGCCGCCCGCCGCTTCTGCCGGCGGCTTATATGGGCCGAGCTTGTAGACACGGCCTGTCACCTGCTGGATCGCCTCGCGCATTTTATCGCGCTGGCTGGCCCGCTTCAAGATCGGAAGAGCGTCGTGTAGGGAAAGAGTGTAGATCTCGGTGGTCGCCG
>URQJ01000291.1 GCA_900549945.1 uncultured Oscillospiraceae bacterium | reverse complement strand
CTGTTGCCGGATCAGATAGGCTTTCAGATCGCCCAGCCGCTCATGCGGACCTTTATATGCGGCGACTAATCCCAACATCCCGCCTAATGTGCTGTTCTTTTCCACCAGAGTTACCTGATGACCGCGCTGCGCCGCAATCCGGGCCGCTTCCATGCCGGCCGGGCCGCCGCCCACGACGGCCGCGTCGAAGGCCCTATTCGTCATCGCTTTTATTTTCCACCTTTTCGTAGACGCCGTACTCGTCCCAGATATTTTCGAGATCGCAGAGCGTTTTCGCAACCTCCTCCTTTTTCTTGATCGCCACCGTGACAATCAGCGCGTTGATCAGCGCGAGCGGGCCGACGAGCGAATCGACGAACGAAACCATGTCGCTTTTCGCAAGCAGCACCTGCTGCGCGCAGGAGGCCAATGGTGAAAGCGTGCTGTCCGTGATCGCGATGACGGACGCGCCGCGGTCGGAGGCGTAGCGCAGCGCCTTGGCCGCCTTCTTCGAATAGCGCGGGAAGCTGATGCCGATCAGCGCGTCGCCCGCGCCGATGTGCACGAGCTGCTGCAGAATCTGCGCGTCGCTCGTCGCATTGATGAGCTGCACGGCGTCGAATACCAGAGACAGGTAGTGCGACAGGAACGTCGCGAGCGCCAGCGAGCTGCCCGCGCCGATGATGTACACACGCTTCGCGTTCACGAGCGCATCCGCCGCACTGTAAAACGCCTCGTGCGAGATCGTCTCCTTCGTGCGCCGGATGATGTCGATGTCCTGCTCCAGCGAGGCGTCCAGAAGGCGCTCGAGCGGTGTGTTGGCCGACGTGATCTCAAGGCGCTGCACGCTCGTCAGGCGGTTGCGGATCATCTCCTGCATCGCCTGCTGCAGCGCCGGATAGCCCGAATAGCCGATCTCGGTTGCAAAGCGCACGACCGTGGACTCGCTCACGCCGACGACCGCGCCGAGCTTTGAGGCTGTCATGAAGGCCACCTTGTCGTAATGCTCCTCAATGTATCTCGCGATCAGCCGCTGACCCTTGGAAAAAGATCGCGCGTTCTGCTTGATCCGATCCGTTAGCTGAATGTTCATGTTCTGTTTTCCTTCCTTTTTGGAGCGGAGCCCCGCAGCCGCAGCGGGCGCTCCGGTTTTGCGCCCGTGTATGCACACAAAACGCCATTATGTTTATTTTAGCGGATACGCCTGCAAAAATCAAGCGTGAGTTGCGCTGTTTCCGGAGAAAAACGCGCGCTTTTTGCAGGGAATTTTCTCATTGATTCATTCTTTGCGGAAATCCGGGCGAATTCCGCCGCGCCGCACTTGCAAAGCGGCATCATATATTGTATAATTCACATAAATACCCGTTTGCACCGCGCTGCTTTTTGTGCGGTTGGCCCGCGGGCCGACGGCGTAAAATCAGAGAGGATCGATTTTTATGGAAGCATCGAAGCGTATTTCTGCCATTCAGGAGAATATCGGCAAGGTCATGATCGGCTCGCAGACGGTCGTCCGCCTGCTTTTGACGGCGTTCATCGCCGACGGCCACGTTTTGATCGAGGACGTGCCCGGCATGGGCAAGACCGTGCTCGCCAAATCGCTCGCGAAATCCGTCGAGGCAAAGTTCAGCCGCATCCAGTTCACGCCGGATCTGCTGCCCAGCGACGTGACCGGCCTCAACTATTTTAATCAGAAGGAAAACGAATTCATTTTCAGCCCCGGCCCGGCCTTCTGCAACATTCTGCTCGCGGATGAGATCAACCGCGCGACGCCCCGCACGCAGTCCAGCCTGCTCGAGTGCATGGGCGAGCGGCAGATCACCGTGGACGGCAAAACGATGCGGCTCGAGGCGCCGTTTTTCGTCATCGCGACGCAGAACCCGATCGAGACGCTCGGCACCTACCCGCTGCCCGAGGCGCAGCTCGACCGGTTTCTGATGCGCATCTCGATGGACGCGCCGGACAAGGAGCAGGAAAAAGCCATTCTGCTGCGCTTCATGAAGGACGAGCCGCTCGAAACGCTCGGCGGCGTCTGCACCGGCGCGGACATTTTAGAGCTGCAGCGCCTTGCACGCGAAATCTACGTGCACCCTGTATTGCTCGATTACATCGTCGCGCTCGTACAGGCGACGCGCAGCTGGCCGAATGTGGAGATGGGCGTCAGCCCGCGCGGCAGCCTCGCGCTGCTCCGCGCCGTGCGTGCCTTTGCGCTCGTGCG
>URQJ01000290.1 GCA_900549945.1 uncultured Oscillospiraceae bacterium | reverse complement strand
GCCTACGGCGACGAGCGAGAAGAGGACGAGCGGCGGCGCCTCGAGCGCGTAGCCGATCGCGACCGCCATCGCGGGGCCGGCGGCGGATTTCGCATAGCCGCCGATCTCGTCGAGCACCGGGATATTGAGCTGCGTGCCGAGCGTCGAAATGATCGTGCCGATCAGCAGCGAGGCGAAAAGCCCCTGTGCCATCGCGCTCATGGCGTCGATGAAATACCGGTGCAGATACTTTTTGATTTTGCTCTCTTTCTTTGCTGTGTTTTCCTCCATGGGGTTCAATCCTTTCTGTTGGGGCGCCGCGCATCGTTGGTTTCCGGGCGCCCTTGGGTTGCGCGTTTCGCGCTTTGAGAAAGAATCTATATTGGCTATGTTGCAGCTGCCGTCTGTCCGCTTTCCCCGGTGCGAAAGCCGCCGGGGGTTTCCCGGCTTTTGCGGTCATCCGCACCGGCTCGCCGCGGTACGTCGGGCGGCTGCCGTTTGGGTTACGCCAGTAAGCATACCACAATCCGGCAGTTTTTTCAACGGCGACTTTCACAGGCTTGGCTTTACAGTGCCCCGCATTTTGTGCTATAATATATGCAATTTTGAATCGGAAGGCGGGGAAAAGAGATGAACCGGGAGACCTGCGCGTATTTCAGGGAAAAGCACGGGCTCGAGCGGCTGGAGCCGATCGAAAAGGGCTGGTCGAGCGACGTAAAGTACAAGGCGGCGGACAAGGACGGCAAGCTTTGCCTGCTGCGCATCACGCCGCCGGGCAAGGACGCAAACCGGCGCGAGATGTTCGAGCTGACACAGCGCACCGCGTCGTTCGGCGTGCCGATGTGCGCGCCGCTCGGCTTCGGCACGTGCGCCGAGGGCACTTACAGCCTATTCGAGTGGATCGACGGCGTGGAGCTTGAAGCGGCGCTCGCCGACCTGCCGGATGTGGAGCAGTACGTGTACGGCGTGCAGGCGGGGGAGATCCTCCAAAAGATCCACAGCATCCCGGCGCCGGACAATGTGCCCGACTGGGCGGAGCGCTTCAACGCGAAGGCAAGCCGGAAGATCGAGATTTTCCGAAGCTGCCCGATCCAATTCGAGGGCGGCGAGGCGATCATCGCGTACATCGAGGAAAACCGCGGCCTGCTCGAAAACCGCCCGCAGTGCTTCCAGCACGGCGACTACCACGTCGGCAACATGATGCTCGACCGCGCGGGGAAACTTAGGATCATCGATTTCGACCGCTACGACTTCGGCGACCCGTGGGAGGAATTCAACCGCATCCCGTGGTGCGCGCAGGCAAGCCCGCATTTTGCGACGGGGCTTTTAAACGGCTATTTCGGCGGCGAGCCGCCGATGGAATTCTGGCGGCTTCTGGCCCTCTACCTCGGCAGCAACCTGCTTTCCTCCGTCTCGTGGGCGATCCCGTTCGGGCAGGGGGAGATCGACACGATGCTGAATCAGGCGAAGGAGGTGCTCGGCTGGTATGCGGGCATGACGCGCGTGGTGCCAAGCTGGTACATCCCGGGCGTGTATGTACAGGAGACGGACGGCGTGCCCTACCGCCTGAAAGAGCCGTTCGATTTCAGCTTTCTCGGCGCTTATGGGCGCGTGTTCAAGGTCTACGACGATCAGGATTCCGGCAACATCTGCTTCGGCCTCGAAAAGGACGGCGCGCGGTATTTTCTGAAATTTGCCGGCGCGCCGACGGTGCGGGGCACGGCTTCGCCGGAAGCGGCGGTCAAAAGCCTGAAGGCGGCCGCACCGCTTTACCGGACGCTGCGGCACGAGAATCTGGTCGAGCTCATCGAATCCGGCCCGCTGGGCGGCGGCTGGGGCCTGCTGTTCCGCTGGAAGGACGGCGTGAGCATGGGACGCATGTACCCGGCGCAGCACAAGCGCTTTATGGCGCTGCCGGAGGCGGAGCGCCTGCGCGCGTTCGAGGGCATCCTCCAATTCCACATCCACGCCGCGGAAAAGGGGTACGCCGCCGTCGATTTTTACGACGGCACGGTGATGTACGACGTGAGAGCGCATAAGGCGGTGCTGTGCGACATCGATTTCTACCGCGAGGCGCCGTTTACGAACGAGATGGGCCGCATGTGGGGCAGCCTGAGATTCATGGCGCCCGAGGAGCTGGCGCGCGGCGCGGTCATCGACGAGGTGACGAACGTGTACGCGATGGGGGCGATGGCCTTCGCGCTCTTCGGCGGCTACAGCCGGGCGCGCGTGGACTGGCAGCTCGGCGAGGCGGCTTACCGTGCGGCGGT
>URQJ01000289.1 GCA_900549945.1 uncultured Oscillospiraceae bacterium | reverse complement strand
CCGTCATGTATTTTTGTCCACCTGATGAAAGGTTTTCAGGTTGCCCGTCCTGCCGTGGCGGCGGTCGAGCTCCGCGCGCACGTCGTCGAGCTGCACGCCCTCGTTGACCATCAGCACGGTCAGGTGGTACAGAAGGTCGCTGATCTCGAGCACGGTTTCGGCGTTGTCCCCGTTCTTCGCGGCAATGATGACCTCGCTGCACTCCTCGCCGCACTTTTTGAGGATTTTATCGGTGCCCTTTTCAAACAGGTAGCACGTGTAAGAGCCCTCCTGCTTCTCCCCCTTGCGGGCGAGCACGGTGTCGTAGAGCTGCTGCAAAATATCCATTTTTCGTCCCTCTTTCTCGCTTTTATACCCGGCGGGCCTGCGCCGGAATTTCGGAAAAACGCGCCGCCTCCCCCGCGCGGAAAAGCGGCGTGCCTTTGTTAGAAAATCTGCTTGAAGAAGCAGCTGTGGCTGCCGGTGTGGCACGCCGGGCCGGTCTGCACAACCTGCACGAGCAGCGTGTCGTCGTCGCAGTCCGCCGCGATGCGCACCACCTTCTGCACGTGGCCGCTCGTCGCGCCCTTGTTCCAGAGCGTCTGGCGGCTGCGGCTGTAAAACCACGTGTAGCCGGTCTCGAGCGTCTTGATCATCGACTCGCGGTTCATGTATGCAAGCATCAGCACCTCGCCGGTCGAGGCCTCCTGCACGACGGCGGGAATCAGATCGGACTTTAAAAAGTACCGCTCGAGATGGTCCTCGATTTCCTCGCGCACCTTCAGGGTATTGCCCGAAAGGCGCTGGCAGGCCGAAACGGCGGCGCGCAGGTCGAGCGCCTTCGTGTAGAGCGCCTTGCCCGCAATTGCGCCGTAAAGCCCGAGGTTGTTGAGATCCACGATATCCTTGAGGCTGCTGACGCCGCCGCTCGCGATCACACTGCACGAAACCGCGCGGTTGATTTTGTCGAGCATGACAAGGTTCGGCCCCGCCATTGTGCCGTCCTTCGCAATATCGGTGACGATCAGATACCGCACGCCGATGTCCTCCATGCGCCGCGCCATCTCCATGTAGTCCGTCTCGCTCTGGGCCGTCCAGCCCTCGGCGGCCACCTTGCCGTCGCGCGCGTCGATGCCGACCGCAATTTTCTTGCCCCAGCGCTTCACCGCCTCGCGCACAAACGCGGGGTCGCTCAGCGCCGCGGAGCCGAGAATCACGCGGTTCACACCGCGGGAGAGGTAGAACTCGACGCTCTCCATATCGCGGATGCCGCCGCCGACCTCGATGTTCAGCGTCGTATTTTCGCGGATCGAAAAGATCGTCGCATCATTCACGGGGCGTCTCGCCTTTGCGCCGTCGAGATCGACGACGTGCATCCAGCGCGCGCCGTCCGCCTCAAACGACCGCGCCGTCTCTACGGGGTCTGCCGCCACCTGCTCCGCCGTGGCGTAGTCGCCCTGAAACAGGCGCACGCAGCGCCCGTCCTTCAAATCGATTGCCGGTAAAATAATCATTCTGTTCCCCCAGTTTTATGCCGCGGCCCGCGCGCCGCACCGCCGGATCTCCTCCGTTTTGCCGGAGCAAATCCACCCTGCTGGAACGGATTCGCCCCGGGCAGTCCGCCGCGCCGCCGCGTTCCCTCGCCTGTTTATTCGCCGAGCGTCCCCTTTGTGGAGAGCGCCGCGCCGGTGCTGTTTTCCGCCGTCGCGTCGCAGAGCGCGTGCGCGGCCGCCTTGAACAGCGCCTCAATCATATGGTGCGCATTTTTGCCGTACGGGCAGCGCAGGTGCAGCGTGAAGCCCGCATTGTCGCTGAGCGCGCGGAAAAACTCCTCGGTCATGCAGGTGTCGAAATCG
Organism: uncultured Oscillospiraceae bacterium; assembly: GCA_900549945.1. GTDB lineage: Bacteria > Bacillota > Clostridia > Oscillospirales > Acutalibacteraceae > Hominenteromicrobium. Next base: position 422 of record URQJ01000289.1, on the reverse strand, counting down.
CCGACGCGCTCCTGCGGGAACGCCGCGTCGAACGCGAGATATGGCCGGCCGCTCACATCCACCGCGCAGAAGCCAAGCGCCTCGTCCATTGGGATCAGCGCGTGGCCGTACCGCTCGATGCCCGCGCGGTCGCCGAGCGCCTTTTTAAACGCCCGCCCCAAAACGATGCCGACGTCCTCCACCGTGTGGTGGCAGTCCACATGCCAGTCGCCCACCGCCTTGAGCTGCAGGCCGAAGCCGCCGTGCACGGCAAGCGCCGTCAGCATATGGTCGAAAAAGCCGACGCCGGTGGAAATCTCCACCGCGCCGCCGTCCAGCCGGAGCGTAAGCTCAATATCCGTTTCCTTTGTCGTACGTCGGATAGTGCCCCGGCGTTCTCCGGCAAAAAGATATTCCGTGATCCGGTCCCAATCGTCTGTAAT
>URQJ01000288.1 GCA_900549945.1 uncultured Oscillospiraceae bacterium | reverse complement strand
AAGCTGCGCGGCTCGCTCGCGGCGGCGGCCGGCGTGCCCGCCTACGTTGTGTTTACAGACGCCGCCCTGCGCGACATGTGCGCGAAAAAGCCGCAGACCGAACAGGAATTTTTGCAGGTTTCGGGCGTGGGCGAGCGCAAGGCCGCGCGCTACGGGCAGGTGTTTCTCGAGGAAATCCGGCGCTACCTCGAAAAGTAATCGGTATCGCCGAACTGCCCGCGCAGCTTTTCGAGCGCCTTTTTCTCGAGGCGGGAGATGTAGCTGCGCGAGATGCGCAGCTTTTTCGCCACCTCGCGCTGCACGAGCGGGCGCTGGCCGGAAAGGCCGTAGCGCAGCACGATGATCTCTCTTTCGCGCGGCGAGAGCACGCGCCCGAGCACGTCGTACAGCCGGCGCGTTTTCATGCGCAGGTCGATGTCCTCGAGGATGTTGTCGTCGGTCGCCATCGTGTCGAGCAGTGTCAGCGTGTTGCCGTCCTTATCCGTGTCGATCGGCTCGTTCAGCGAGATGTTCTGCGCCGCCTTTTTCGCCCCGCGGAAAAACATCAGAATCTCGTTTTCAATGCACCGCGAGGCGTAGCTTGAAAGGCGGATGCCGCGGTCGGGCTTAAAGCTGTCGACCGCCTTGATCAGGCCGATCGTGCCGATCGACACAAGGTCGTCGCGGTCGTTTTCATCGGCGAAATATTTTTTCGTGATGTGCGCCACAAGGCGCAGGTTGTGCTCGATGAGCTTCTGGCGCGCGGCCCGGTCGCCGGCGGCCATCTGCTCAAGGCAGCGCGTCTCCTCGGCCTTTGAAAGCGCCTTCGGAAACGAGCCGCTGCTTGTGACGTGCAGAAAAAAGAACAGCAGTGACGAGATATATTCAAAGATTCCCCACAGCATACGGACACCTCCTGCGCATACCTATGCGCGCCGCGCCCGCGCTAGAAGCGGCGGAAATTTGTCCGTTCACAAATTGTTTACAAAAAGAAAATAAAAAATGATAATTATTCCTATTTACAAACGCGTGGATGCGTGCTATAATAAGCTCAACAAGCCGGAGAACGGCAGGGAGGAGGCGACCAATGGCAGTGCGCGAGAATTTTAGCCGGAAACGAGCGGCGATCTACGACGTTGTGTGCGCGACGAAGGTGCACCCGACGGCGGAATGGGTGTATGAGGCGCTAAAGCCCGATTACCCCGATCTCAGTCTCGGCACGGTTTACCGCAATCTCAAAAAGTTCTGCGAATCCGGAAAGATGCGCCGCGTCGGCGTGATCAACGGGCAGGAGCATTTTGATGCGGATGTCTCGAGGCACAGCCACTTTGTGTGCAGCGCCTGCGGCCGGGTGCTCGATATTTTCGAGCCGCTTGTCGAGGAAGAAACCGTGGCGGCGCTCGAGGAAAGATACAGCCTCTTGATTCAAAGCGAGGACATTCTTTTCAACGGCATCTGCCCCGATTGTCAAAAAAAGGCGGCGCCCGCCGCCGAATAAAATTTGTATTGGAGGATTTAAAAATGGCAAAGTATGTATGTATGGTATGCGGTTATGTTTATGAGGGCGACGCTGCCCCCGAGTTCTGCCCGGTCTGCAAGGCGCCGGCCTCGAAGTTCCAGAAGCAGGATGAGGAAATGAGCTGGGCGGCCGAGCACGTCGTCGGCGTCGCACAGGGCGTCAGCGAGGACATCCTCGCCGACCTGCGCGCGAACTTCCAGGGCGAGTGCACGGAAGTCGGCATGTATCTTGCGATGGCGCGCGTCGCGCACCGCGAGGGCTACCCGGAGATCGGCCTGTACTGGGAGAAGGCCGCTTACGAAGAGGCGGAGCACGCCGCGAAGTTTGCGGAGCTGCTCGGCGAGGTCGTCACCGACAGCACGAAGAAGAACCTCGAGATGCGCGTGGAGGCCGAGAACGGCGCAACTGCCGGCAAGTTTGACCTTGCGAAGCGCGCAAAGGCTGCGAACCTCGATGCGATTCACGACACCGTCCACGAGATGGCGCGCGACGAAGCCCGCCACGGCAAGGCTTTCGCCGGCCTCCTCAAGAGATACTTCGGCAAGTAATTCATCCGGGAATTTCATAACAGTCCTCTACGGGGCCTCTCTGCTGCTGCGGAGAGGCCCCGTGTTATTTTTAAAAGGGATTGCACAAAAAGGAAAGTGCTGGTATACTAAAAGGCAGTAAGGTATACCAAAAGGAGCTTTTAGTGTGAAAAACACTTTTTCACATACTATTTGTGCCTTTGCCGCGGCGAGCAAAGCGGCAATCGGCTTTGCCGACCGGCACAAAAAATAAGGAATGGTGAT
>URQJ01000287.1 GCA_900549945.1 uncultured Oscillospiraceae bacterium | reverse complement strand
ACGGACGGCCGCGCCGACATTCTGCTGCGCGTCGCGAACCGGGAGATCAGCGAGTGGGATGTGCGCGCGTGGACGCCGGAAGCCCCGAACCTCTACGACCTCGAGGTGCAGCTTCTCCGCGGCACGGAGGCCGTGGACACGGTGCTCTCGTACTTCGGCATGCGCGAGATCCGCATTCAGGGCAATCAGGTCTGCCTGAACGGCGCGGTACTCTACCAGCGCCTGATCCTTGACCAAGGCTACTGGCGGGATTCGCACCTGACGCCCCCGAGCGAGGCGGCGCTCCTCGAGGACATCGAGAAGGTCATGGCGCTCGGCTACAACGGCGTGCGCAAGCACCAGAAAACCGAGGACGAGCGCTTTCTCTACTGGTGCGACGTGAAGGGCCTGCTTGTGTGGGGCGAATTCCCGGCGACCTATGTGTTCGACGACGACGCGGTGGAGAACGTCACGCGCGAGTGGACGGAGATCGTCCGCCAGAATTACAACCACCCCTCGATCATCACGTGGACGCCGTTCAACGAGAGCTGGGGCATTCCGGATGTTGCGTCGGATAAGCGCCAGCAGCGGTTTACCGAGGCGATTTACAGCCTGACAAAGGCGATCGACCCGATGCGCCCGGTGGTCTGCAACGACGGCTGGCGGCACACCGTCTCCGACATCATCACCCTGCACGACTACGAGGCGAGCGGCGAAACGCTCTACGATTACTACACGAAAAACCACGCGGCGGTTCTCGAAAATGCGCTGCCGTTCAGCGTGAACGGCCAGTTCTATCCGTTTGCCGAGGGCTACGGCTACCGCGGGCAGCCGATCCTCATCAGTGAGTTCGGCGGAATCGCGTTCAACAACGGCGAGAGCGGCTGGGGCTACGGCGACAAGGTCGCCGACAAGGCGGCGTTTATCGAGCGGTTCGACGCGATCACGAGCGCGGTGAAGCGGCTTGATTTCTGCTGCGGCTACTGCTACACGCAGGTCACGGACGTTCAGCAGGAGATCAACGGCCTGATGGATATGGAGCGCAATTACAAAATCGACCCGGAGGTCATCCGGGAAATCAACCAGCGGTAAAGCGCCGCGGGTCGGCGGGTGCTTCGCACAGTGCGGGGCGCCCGACGTTTTTTTCAGAATTAAATTTACATTTGCACCGCGCCGTGTTAAAATATTCGTATATTTATGAATTGGAGCGCAACCCCTATGAAAATTTCAGAGATCCTCAGAACAAAGGCCGTGACGGTTTCCTGCGAGCTTTTCCCGCCGAAGCAGGGCGGATCGCTTTCGAATACGCGCGAGGTCGTGCGCGAGATCGCCGGCCTGCGCCCCTCCTTTATGAGCGTCACCTACGGCGCAGGCGGGTCGAATTCCCGCAATACGCTGTCCGTCGCCGAGGCGGTGCGGGAAAACGGTGTTCCGGCGCTTGCGCACCTGACCTGCGTCGGGCAGGACCGCGCGTCGCTGCGCGCCTCAATCGAGCAGTTTAAAGAGAGCGGCGTCGAGAATATCCTCGCGCTGCGCGGCGACATCCCGGCGGGGCAGACCGCGCCGGAGGTCTTTCCGCATGCGAGCGACCTGATCCGCGAGATCCGCGAGGCGGGCGACTTCTGCATCGGCGGCGCCTGTTATCCGGAGGGGCACCCGGAATCGAGAAACAGCGCGGACGACATCGAGGGTGTGCGCCGCAAGGTCGAGAGCGGCTGCGAATTTCTCACGACGCAGATGTTCTTCGACAACAACATCCTCTACAGCTACATGTTCCGGCTTCTGAAAAACGGCATCGACGTGCCGGTGGCCGCGGGCATTATGCCGGTCACGAACGCGAAGCAGATCGGGCGCATCATCGGCCTTTCAAACACAGTGCTGCCGCCGCGCTTCCGCGCGATCGTCGACCGCTTTGCCGATAACCCCGCGGCGATGCGGCAGGCCGGCATCGCCTATGCAACCGAGCAGATCATCGACCTGATCGCGAACGGCGTGACGCACATCCACATTTACACAATGAACCGGCCGGATATCGCGGGGAAGATCATGGAAAACCTCTCCGAGATCGTGCACAGCGATGCGGCTGAATGAGCGCGAGGCGCTGCGCTACCTCGGCTTTCGCGGCCGGCCTGCGGATGATGAGACGGTGCAGGCCGTCCGGGAAATCGGCGCGGCGCTCGAAAAAAGCCTGCGGCCGAAAAGCGTCAGCCGCCGCTATGCGGTGCGCGTTTCGGAGGCGGCTGTGGAGCTGGACGGCTGGCACATCGAGAGCGTGAAGCTCGCGCGCCATCTGCGCGGCGCCGAGGCGGCTTATCTGTTCGCGGCG
>URQJ01000286.1 GCA_900549945.1 uncultured Oscillospiraceae bacterium | reverse complement strand
AGCGAGCCGGCGCGCCGCCGCTTCGCCGCGCTTTCCGACGCGCTCCTTTCGATCCAGCACAACCCGCCGAAAACCTTCCTCGAGGGCGTGCAGCTCATGTGGATCTATTCGGTCAGCTCCGACCTGATGAATTACAGCCGCATGGACGACTACCTCGGCGGGCTGTACGCCGCCGACGTGGACGCCGGGCGCATCACCGAGGAGGACGGCGTGCAGATCGTGCTCGCGCTCTACAAGCATTTCAAGGAGATCAACAAGATCCACGACTGCCGCGTGATCATCGGCGGCCTCGGCCGCAAACGTCCCAAAGCGGCAGACCGCCTCGCCATCGTCATCATGGAGGCTTCCCGCCGGTTCCGCGAGGTCGTGCCGCAGCTCACGCTGCGCTACTACAGCGGCATGGATGAGCGCGTTTTCCAAAAGGCCATGGAGGTCAACGCCGAAGGCACAACCTTCCCGATCATCTATTCCGACGATACGAACATCCCCGCCGTCGAAAAGGTCTACGGCGTCTCCCGCGAGGAAGCCGAGCAGTACGTGCCCTTTGGCTGCGGCGAATACGTGCTCGTCGGCCGCAGCGTCGGCACGCCGAACAACGGCATCAACGCGCTCAAGGCGCTCGAAATGGCGCTGCACAACGGCCTCGACAAATTCCAGAACGTGCGCTGCGGCGTCGAAACCGGCCCGCTCACGGCGTTCGACACCTTCGAAAAGCTCTACGCCGCCGTGCTCGAGCAGCTTTACCCCGTGATCGACCGCTTCGCCGTGCAGAAATACCTAAACTACACGGTCGCCGGCGAAAACGCGCCGTACCTGCACCTGAGCCTTTTGCTCGACGACTGCATCGCGCGCGGCAAGCCGGTATTTGAGGGCGGCGTGCGCTACCTGAACGCCTCGAGCGAGATGTTCGGTATCATCAGCTGTGCCGACAGCCTGACGGCGATCAAAACGCTCGTCTACGACGGGAAGCGCTTCACGCTCGAACAGCTCGTCCACATGCTCGACTGCGATTTCGAGGGCTTTGAAGCGGAGCGCAAGCTCTGCCTCGAAGCGCCGAAGTACGGCAACGACGACGACGCGGCCGACGCGATGGCGGCGCGCCTCTTCGCCGACCTCGCCGACCGCACGGTCGAGGCGGGCAAGGCCGCGGGGCTCGACCATTATAATATCGTCAGCGTCAACAACTCGATGAGCGCGGAGTGGGGCAGCCTCTGCGAGGCCTCGGCCTGCGGCAGAAAGCGCGGCAGCGCGATGGCAAACGCAAACGGCGCTTCGATCGGCGCGAATAAGAGCGGCATCACGGCTCTGCTCAACTCTATGTCGAAGTTCGACAACACGAAGCACGTCGGCGTCATCAACAACGTCCGCTTCACGAAGGAGCTTTTCTCGGGTTCGATGGATAAGGTGGGCGCGGTGCTCAAGGCGTTCTACGAAAACGGCGGCGTACAGACAAACCTGTGCGTCATCGGGCGCGACGACCTCGAAAACGCGATGGCGCACCCGGAGAATTACCAGAACCTGCTCGTGCGCATCGGCGGCTTCAGCGCCCGCTTCGTCACACTGAACCCGGTCGTTCAGCGCGAGATCATCGAGCGCACAACCTACGGCGCTTAACAGGGTGGGGCACGCCCGCTTCCCCGCCCCGGCAAAGCGGGACAAACGCCGCGCGGCATGGCGCGCTTCTTCGCGCCGTCCGCCGGCATTGTGCCCGCACAAACCAAATACCGAAAGGCAACCTATGAAAAGTTTGATTTTTGATATCCAGCGCTTCTGCGTTTACGACGGCCCCGGCATCCGCACCACGGTATTTTTTAAGGGCTGCAATATGCACTGCGCGTGGTGCCATAATCCGGAGAGCTTTTCTCCCGCACCGGAGCTTCTTTACCGCGCCGAAAAATGTGTTTCCTGCGGCGCATGCGCCGTTTGCCCAAACGGCGCGCACACCTTTGAGAACGGCATGCACCGCTTCGACCGCACAAAATGCACCGCCTGCGGCGCATGCGAAAAGGCCTGCCCCAACAGCGCGCTCGAGCTTTCCGGCCGGGAAATGACGGCCGAAGAGGTTCTGCGCACGATTGAAAAGGACGCGAAATACTACAAGTCCTCGGGCGGCGGCGTAACCTTCTCCGGCGGCGAAGCCTCCCTGCATTTCGACCTGCTCGTGGAGCTTTTAGAGGCCTGCCGCAGCCGCGGCATCCATACGGCGCTCGAAACGAACGGCCTGATCCCGCCCGCGCGGCTGCAAAGGCTGATCCCGCTCGTCGGCCTGTTTTTATTCGACTGCAAGCACACCGATCCGGACGCGCACCTGCGCTGGACCGGCGCGCCGCTCGAAC
>URQJ01000285.1 GCA_900549945.1 uncultured Oscillospiraceae bacterium | reverse complement strand
CGGCGACCACCGAGATCTACACTCTTTCCCTACACGACGCTCTTCCGATCTCAGAGCTTCCGCCAGCCGATGGGCCAGCGCCTCGCCTTTTGCGGTGAAGGCCAGATATGCCCGGCTCACTGCCCGGCCTCCGTCCCCTGCCGGAACTCGGTGGTAAAGGCGGGGTCATAGAGCTTGCTGCGCTCGTAATTTTCGCCCAGAAAGTCGCCCACGACGATGAGGGCGGTCTTTGTGATGCCGTTTTTGCGGGTCTCCTCGGCCAGTGTGGAGACGGTGCAGCGCACCACCTTCTGCTCGGGCCAGGTGGCCTTATAGACCACAGCGGCAGGGGTATCGGGGCGGTAGCCGCCGCTCTCGAGAAGGGCCTGCTGGACTTTGTCCACCAGCCCGATGGAGAGGAAGATGACCATGGTAGCCCCGTGAGCGGCCAGCTTTGCCAGCTGTTCGGCCTCAGGGACAGGAGTGCGGCCCTCCATCCGGGTGATGATGACGGTCTGGCTGACGTTGGGCAGGGTGTACTCGGCACAGAGCGCCGCCGCCGCGCCGCAGAAGCTGGACACGCCCGGGGTGTCGTCATAAGGGATGCCGTCAGCATCCAGCGCGTCCATCTGCTCCCGGATGGCCCCGTAGAGGCAGGGGTCGCCGGTGTGGAGGCGGACCGTGGTGCCTCCGGCCTTTTCGGTGGCACGGATGGTGTCCAGCACCTGTTCCAGCGTCATTTCCGCGCTGTTGTATACCGAACAGCCCTGCCTGCAAAGCCCGAGAAGCGCGGGATTTACTAGACTGCCCGCGTAAACCACCACATCCGCCTCGGCGAGAAACGCCGTGCCGCGGCGGGTCAAAAGATCCGGCGCGCCGGGGCCGGCCCCTACAAAATGCACCATTGCGCTCACTCCTTTACAACAATCGTCGTGAAATACCCGGCGGGTACCGGCGTTTCCGCCGACAGTCTCTCCCACACGGCCTCGCCGGGCAGGCCGCAGTTTTGCACCGCCTTGGCGTTCAGCCCCTTTTCCTCCAGCATGCCGGCCACCCGCGCCATGCTTTTGCCGGATTTCATCAGGATTTTCGTGCCGGGCATCGCGAGCAGCGCCTCAGTATCGCTGCCGCCCGCGGGCAGGATATGCAGCGGCGCATTCATGCTCGTCAGGCTGACGCCAAGCCGAGCCGCAACCGCGCAGAAGCTCGGCACGCCCGGGATCATGCGGGTTTCATAGCCCTTTTCGGAAAGCAGTTCCATCAAATAGCTGTAGGTTGCATAGATCGAGACGTCGCCGAGATTCAGCATCGCGACGTCCTTTCCCTGCTCGAGACAGCTTTCCACCGCTTCTGCCGCAGCGCGGTGCGCCGTTTCCAGCCTCTGCGCGTCGCGCTCCATCGGGAAAAACAGGGGCAGAATCATTTTCTCCTTTAAGTCCACAGCCTGCGCCGCAATATCCAGTGCCAGCATGGCGCCGTCTCTCGTGCGCGGCGCGGCGATAACGGGGCAATCCCGCAGAACGCGCACCGCCTTCAGCGTCATCAGCTCCGGATCACCAGGTCCTACGCCGACGCCGTAAAAAACACCTTTCATCGCTCCCATTCGCTTAAAATCTCCTTCACCGTATCTGTTTGGCCCAAAAGGCCGTATTCGTTTGAAAAGAGAACGGCGCCGACGCGGAAACTGCCGGCCGCGCGCCGCTCCAGATGCGCCTGCATGGCCCGGAGCAGGCTGCCGAGCACGGGCTCCCGCAGCTCCTCGCGCTCCAAAATCTCAAGGCATGCGTCCGTCGTCGCGGCAGATAGAAGCGCTGCGCACACATCCCGCGAAGCACCGCAGACAGCGGCGTGCGCGCAGAAAAGCTCTGTGCGGCAGTCGCCCCAGCGGCTGTGCGTGTTCATGATGCCGCCCGCCAGCTTGACGAGCTTCCCGGCATGGCCGACGAGCAGCACCGTTTTAAAACGCTGTGCGGCGGCCGCGTCGAGCGCATCGCCGACGAAATTCGAGCACTTCACGACCGGCACGCCCATGGCATCCATGCCCTGCGCATGCAGAAAATCCATACCGTAATTCCCCGGCGTCAAAATCACACGCTTTGCGCCCTGCACGGCAGCCTGCCGCAGCTCGAGGGCGATCGTGTCGATCAGCGCCTGCGCGCTCATCGGTTCCACGATGCCGGAGGTGCCAAGAATGGAGATCCCGCCCTCCACCCCGAGATTCGGGTTGAACGTCTTTTTCGCCATTTCCGCACCCCCGGGCACAAAGACTGTCACCGATAGGCCGCCGTCATAACCGGCAGCACCGCATACCGCGCACACCTGCTCCTCGATCATGCGGCGCGGCACGCGGTTGATCGCAGATCGGAAGAGCGTCGTGTAGGGAAAGAG
>URQJ01000284.1 GCA_900549945.1 uncultured Oscillospiraceae bacterium | reverse complement strand
CGGTCAGCCGCGCTTCGCTGCGGTGCGGCGCGAGCGCCGCGATCTTGTCCTGCGCCCATTTTGTGGCGGCGCAGCCGGCAAGCTGGGCGCGGATCTGTTCAAAGCCTAGGGTTTCGAGTGCGTTTTGCATGGGTGCGTTCCTTTCTGAAATAAAAAATCCGCAGGTACTCTGCCGGCGCAAAATACCTGCGGATACGCAAAAAGAACACGGAAATCCCGCGAAAACGGACGTATCAGGCGGCAAGGCGCGGACAGAGTACGGGTAAACGGCTGCAAAGTAAGCCGGGCGTGCCGCTTTTTGCGGTACGCCTTATCCGATCGCTGTTCAGGCCGGCCTAAGTCAGAGACTCAGACCGACGCACCCGCCGATAACATCATAAATCCGTCTTCCTTTCATCACACTGATTTTGGGTCAAGGATAGCACGAAGCCGGGCGTTTGTCAAGGGAAAAAGCGCGCAAGGCTTGTTTCCCGGCGCGGTTTGTAGTAAAATCATAGGCAACGGCGGACGATTCCGCCGCGGAAAGGGATGTGAACAAAACAGCATGGAGCGGAAATATAAAAAGGTCTCCTTCGAGGAGGCCGGGGAAATCATAGAAAACGAGCCGAACCGGCTGATCTTCGACGTACGCGAGGAGGAGGAATACAACCTCGGGCACGCGAAAGGCGCGGCTTTGTTTCCCGTGGGCAGCATCACGCGCGAAACGGCGGAGAAGCGGATTCCGTCGGCCGATACGCCGGTGCTAGTCTACTGCCGCAGCGGCCAGCGCAGCCGGATGGCGGCGGAAAAGCTCGCCGCGCTCGGCTACACCTGCGTTTACGATGTGGGCAGCCTTGTCGGCTGGCCGCACGGCATCGAGTGGTAAGCCGCGGCATGTGCGGTGAGGATGCGGGCGCCGGGGATCAGAAGCAGCGCGCCTGCCGCGTTTTCCGGCAGTCCTGCCCGGCTTTGTCGCGGTCGCAGAGGTAGCAGATCTCGTTTTCAAGCGGTGCGCCGGAGAAAAACGCGTCGAGATTTTTGATCGTCTCCTCCGCGATGTTGTGGAGCGCCTCCTCAGTCAGAAACGCCTGATGCGCCGTCAAAATCACGTTTGGGCGCGAGACGAGCAGCGCGAGCGTGTCGTCGCGGATGATCGTGTCGGAGCGGTCCTCGTAAAAGAGGTTCGCTTCCTCCTCGTACACGTCGAGCCCCGCGCCGCCGACCGTGCGGTCGTTGAGCGCGTCGAGCAAAGCCTCGCTGTCGATCAGCGCGCCGCGCGAGGTGTTCAAAATGAAAACGCCCTTTTTCATCTTGGAAAAGGCGCCGCGATTCAAAATGTGCTGCGTTTCGGGCGTCAGCGGGCAGTGCAGCGAGATCACGTCGCTGTCGCGGAAAAGCGTGTCGAGCTCCACATAGTCGAGGCCGCTGTCCTTTGCAGGGAATTTGTCGTAGGCGAGCACGCGCATGCCGAAGCCGCGGCAGATTTCGATGAACGTGCGGCCGATCTTGCCCGTGCCGATCACGCCGACGGTCTTGCCGTAGAGGTCGGTGCCCGTCAGGCCGACAATGCTGAAATTGAACTCGCGCGTGCGGTTGTACGCCTTGTGCAGCCGGCGGTTCAGTGTGAGCAGCAGCCCCATCGTATGCTCGGCGACCGCGTGCGGCGAGTAGGCCGGCACGCGCACGATGTGCAGCTTTTCAAAAGCGGCCTGCACGTCCACATTGCTGTAGCCGGCGCAGCGCATGGCGATGAGCTGCACGCCGTTGTTGTGGAGCCGCTCGATGGCGAGCGCGTTGATGCGGTCGTTCACGAAGGCGCACACGGCGTCGAAGCCGTCGGTGAATTTGGCGGTGTGGTGGTTGAGCTTCTCCTCGAAGTACGTGATCTCGTAATTTTGGCCGAGCGCGTCGAACCAAGTGCGGTCGTACGGCTTCGTATCGAAAAATGCGATTTTTTTCATGGCGGCGAACCTCCCGTTTTGTTTTCTGTCTGTAGTCTGTGCCGGATAAACCGCGCTATTCCGCACAAACTACGGGAGAAGCGCCGAAATGCGCGGCCGTGCCCTGTAAAGAGCGCGGCGCCTGCGGTTTCGTGCGGAGCAAAGGAGGCATCCGGATTTTGGAATACATTCGTGCTTTTGTGGTCGGCGGGCTGATCTGTGTGATCGGCCAGCTTCTGATCGATTTGACAAAGCTGACGCCGGCCCGCATCATGGTGCTGTACGTGACGGGCGGCGTGGTGCTCGGCGCACTTGGCTGGTATGCGCCGCTCGTCCATTACGCAGGCTGCGGCGCCACGGTGCCGCTCTCGGGCTTCGGCTACCTGCTTGCGGAGGGCGTGCGCGCCGCCGTGGAAGAAAAGGGCCTGCTCGGCGCCTTTACCGGCGGCGTGG
>URQJ01000283.1 GCA_900549945.1 uncultured Oscillospiraceae bacterium | reverse complement strand
CGTCACCATGCGGCCGTCCGCCTTCACGCCGTCGAGCACGACGCCGCAGCGCCACGAATTCAGCTTTGTGAAGAGCGCGCCGGAATAGCGCGTCACCGCCGAATCGAGCGGCACGGTCAGCGCCACGTAAGGCTGTTCACCGTCGAACCGGTAGAGGCTGCCCAGCGGCGACGCGCCCGCCTCCTCGCCCTTGCCCGCGCGCGTGAGGTCCATCACAAACAGCTCCTGCACGCCGTCCCCGTCAAAATCCGTCAGCAGCATCTCGCTGTAGGCAACGGCGTTCATCGAAAGCTCGCGCACGGCGCCGTCCTTCAGGCTGTAAACCGATATGCTCGCCGTCGCGGTCTGCGGGTCGCCCCAGCCGACCACGATCTCCTCGGTGCCGTCGCCGGTCAAATCGCCGAAAAACACGCGGTCCACCAGCGTCGAGGTCGAAGTGAACTGCGCGAGCGAGCGCCACGCGCCCGCTTCATCCTCCGCCATGAACTGGAGCCGTATGCCGCCCGTATCGCCCGCCGCGCAGAAGCCGACTACCTCGGAAACGCCGTCGCCGTCGAGATCACGCGAGATGATCGCCGAGCGGTAGTCGCCGTTTTTCGGGTAAACGAGCGTCACGTCGTTCTCCTCCCCGCACAGCAGCGAATAAATCGCCTGCCTGTCCGCCGTCGTTTTTGGCGGGGACATCAGCGCCGGCGCGTCGAGGCCTGTGATCTCGCCGCAGGCCGCAAGGGCGGACAGGAGCGTGAGCCCCGCGAGCAGGGCCGCTATTCTTTTGAGCATCCGCCGCACCGGCGCCACCTCCCGCTCAGGATTTCCGAACGGCCTTATAAGGCCATTTTAGAATAGTATACCATATCCCCGGCGGCGCCGCAAGGCTTGCGGCCGGCAATTCCCGCCCTTCGAAATTATTAAATTTTTGTGACAGCATTGTGCTTCGCGGCTTCGCGTGGTAAAATTTCTATAAATATACGCAAGGGGGCGGCGCTGTGGAGCAGGAAAACAGAATACGGCGCAGCCGCCGCACCGGCCTCGTGCTCGGCTGCCTGATCGCGCTGACGCTCCTATTCATCTGGGGCAACTCGATGCGGAACGCCTCGGCCTCGGGCGCGATGAGCGGCTCGGTGCGCGTGTGGCTCGAATCGCTTCTGCACATACCGATCGACGAATTCCTGCTGCGCAAGGCCGCGCACTTTTCGGAATACGCGCTGCTCGGCGCGGAGCTTTCCCTGCTTTTAAGCCTGCTTTCAGACCGGCGCGGCGCGCCGCTCGCGCACGGGCGGAACCTGATCGATTTCCCGGCGCTCGGCTTTCTCGCCGCCGCGATTGACGAGACGATCCAGATCTTCACCGGGCGCGGTTCCTCCCTGCTCGACGTCTGGCTCGACACGGCGGGCTGCCTGACCGGCTTTTTCCTCGTCTTTCTGATTTTTAAAATTGTAAGGAGCAAACACCATGCAAAACCGTAAACGGCTTCCCCTTCTTCTGACCGCCCTGATGCTCGTGTTCTGCATCGCGCTGACCGGCTGCGCGGGCCGCCGCAGCGTGACCGCCGAGGACTTTTCCGCCGCCTGCGAGACCGCGGGCTTCGAGGTGACGGACGCCAGCGAGAGCTTCGACGCCTCCGTGATTCTGACGGCGCTGACCGTGACCGACGAAAGCGTGAGCGCCGGCCTCTTCGTCTTTGCCTCTGCGGACAGCGCGCGCTCGAATTACGCGCAGATGCTCAGCGGCGTGAAAACGGGCGCAAGCGGTGAGAAATTCGTCGATTCCAGCGAATACAACCGGTTTTATTTCAGCGATGAAAGCGCCACAACGCTGCTCTACCGCAACGGCGCAACACTGCTGTTTGCGACCGGCAGCGACACGGAAAAGCTGGACGCGCTTGTCGATGCGCTCGGCGTGTAACCGGGCATATTGCAAAAACAGATAAAAGGCTTCCGGCCGCGGTGTGCAGATCCCGCGGCCGGAAGCCTTTTATTTTTTCGGACGACATGCGCGCCGAAAGCGCCCGCCGTCACACCTTCAGGTATCCGCCCATTTTCGCCACGGCGTCCGGGATAAAGGCGTCGGCGTGCTCGCCGATATACGATTCGACCAGCCGGCCCGCACCCACGAAAACGCCGTATTCGGAAAACAGGCTGCGCGCCGCGATCCGCTCCGAAAAGCGCACCGTCACGCAGAGGAAGAAGCGGCTGCCGATCCGCCCGAGGGCGGAGGACAGCACATGCAGTGTATGGATTGCCCGGCCGACCGCGTCCATCAGATGCCCGACGGACTCGAAGCAGAACGCGAACGGAACCGGCGGTGAGAGAATCCGGATGGTACCACCCCATTTCCCCGCGCTAGATCGGAAGAGCGTCGTGTAGGGAAAGAGTGTAGATCTCGGTGGTCGCCG
>URQJ01000282.1 GCA_900549945.1 uncultured Oscillospiraceae bacterium | reverse complement strand
CTGATGGGTGATTCGACAGCGCTTGCCTCAGCAATTGTGCGGTGCTGCCTTAAAAAATCCTGTATTTCAAAGATTTCTCCCCTTGTGCGGCGCGGCATGTTTCGTTTACAATATAAATACAAATTGCGGTCAAGGAGAGATGAATTTATGAGCAAAATTCACGGCGTCAATCTCGGGAACTGGCTCGTGCTGGAGAAGTGGATGCACCCGGCGCTCTTTGAGGGCGTTGCGGCGGAGGATGAAACCGACCTGTGCCGGCTGCTGCCGCGGGACGAGCTTTTGGCGCGGCTGAAAAAGCACCGCGACACATACATCACGCTAGGGGATTTTAAGTGGATCAAGGCGCACGGGCTCGACACGGTGCGTATCCCGGTGCCGCACTTCATTTTCGGCGACGACTCCACGTTCTGCGACCCGTACGTGCCGTGCATCGAGTACCTCGACAAGGCGTTCGATTGGGCGGAGGAGACCGGGCTGAAAATTCTGATCGACCTGCATACCGCGCCGGACAGCCAGAACGGTTTCGATAACGGCGGCATCTGCGGCGTGTGCAAGTTTTGGCAGAAACCGGAAAACGAGGCGCGCGTCATCAAGGTGCTCGGCATGCTCTCCGCGCGTTATGCGGACCGCCCGGCGCTTTTCGGCGTGCAGATTTTGAACGAGCCGATTTCCCCCGAGCTGTGGAAGCACATCGAGGGGCGCTACCCGCCCGCCGACCCCGAATATGCGGCGGGCAGCGGCCCGGTGCCGTTCGAGTTTCTCTGCTCGTTCTACAAAAGGGCGTACAAGGAGATCCGCCGGTATCTCGGCGAGGACAAGGTTGTCATGTTCCATGACGGCTTCCGCCTCAAGATGTGGAAGGAGTTCATGCAGACGGAGGAATTCAAAAACGTTTGGCTCGACACGCACATCTATATGATGCTGCCCGGCGAATTTGAGACGAAGGACATGGCGGGGCTCGTGCTCGGCCGCTTCCGCGACGACATCCGCGAGATGGCGCAGCACTTCCCGGTTGTCGTCGGCGAATGGTGTCTCTCGCACAATCCGAAGGGGATGGATGCGATGACGGACTGGGAGAAAAAGCTCTCCTACCGCATGCTGGCGGATGCGCAGCTCATGGCGTGGGACGAGAGCGCCGGGTTCTTCTTCTGGAGCTACAAGCTGATGTCCGATCCCGCCGGCTGGGATTTCCGCAAATGCGTGGAAAACGGCTGGCTGCCGGAGGTGATCGGCCAATAAGCGGAATATTTTTGTGGGGCGTCTCTGTGGAGACGCCCTTTTCCGCGTTTTCAGACCATGCGGCGCAGACGCATTGTATTGACAAAATGCACAAAACACATTATACTATGTTTATGTTTTATCGGAATATGTACGGGCCGGCAATGCCGGTCTTTGGGGAGAAATGCCGCCTGCACAGTGTGGCACGAGCCGGGTAAGGGAGTGAACGCGCGTATGATTAAGCTGCTGATCGTGGACGACGAGCGGACGATCCGCAACGGCCTTGCGAGGCATATGGACTGGGAAAAGCTCGGCATCGGCATGGTGGAGAGCGCTGGAAGCGCCGAGGAGGCGTTTGCACAGTGCGAGAAGATCCGCCCGGATATTCTGCTCTCCGATATCCGGATGCGCGGGATGGGCGGCGTGGAGATGTGCACGCAGATCCATGCGCAGTACCCGGAGTGCCAGATCATTTTTGTCAGCGGCTACGCGGACAAGGAATACCTGAAGGCGGCGATTTCGCTCGGCGCTGTGGATTATATCGAAAAGCCCGTCCGCCCCGAGCTTTTGGCCGCGGCCGTCAAAAAGGCGCTCGCGGCGTGCGAGGAACAGCAGCGCAAGGCGGAAGCGGACGAGACGGTTGCAGAGAGCCGCGGCATGGTGGGGAAAATCGTGCTGCGCGCGCTGGCGCACAGCGATTATCCCGAGAATTTCGAGAAATGCCTTAAAATTTCAGGCCTGTTTCCGCGCGCCTATGAGACATACCGCTTCTGCCTGCTGCGCGCGGAAAGCCCCGTGGCAAATACCGGCAGTACGGCGCGTTTATCGACGACCGCGATTTTTTGATCCTGCTTTGCGGCAGCGCGGCGGATACCGGAGACGGCTGCGCGCTTTTGGAGGGGCTGCGCCGCGGCATTTCCGCGTTCAGCGTGGATGGGTGCCGGTTCTTTCTGGCCTGCGGTCCCGCCGTGCACGACCGGATGGCGCTGCACCGTTCGTACGACGCGGCGCGCGGCGGCCTGCGCGAGCTCTTTTTCAAGGGCTGGGGACAGTATGCCGCGCAGACCGAGACGCGGCCGGTGGCGCCGGTCAGCTTCGATAAGGCGCTGATCCACGCGTTTGCGGCGGCGCTCAGCCGGCAGGACGGGGCGGAGATCGACCGCGTGCTCGAGGAGATCCGGCAGCGGCTTTCCG
>URQJ01000281.1 GCA_900549945.1 uncultured Oscillospiraceae bacterium | reverse complement strand
GATCTCCCGCCCGAAAACGGACGGCGCGCACATGCCGACGACACCCGAGGACGGGACGACCTTCGGCAGCGCGTCGCGCGGGACGCCGAGCACCTCGAGCATTTTTTCGTCCCAGTCGAGCTTTTGGATGTCGAAGAGCATCGTGCGCGACGCATTCGAGACATCGGTCACAAAGCTCCTGCCCTCGGTGAGCGAAAAGATCAGCCACGCATCGACCGTGCCGAGGCGCAGCCGCCCCTGCCGGGCAAGCTCCCGCGCGCGGGGCACGTTGTCGAGAATCCATTTCATTTTCGTGCCGGAAAAATACGGGTCGATGAGCAGGCCCGTCGTCCTGTGGATGTAGTCCTCCAGCCCCTGCGCCTTCAGCCATTCGCACTCCGGCGCGGTGCGGCGGCACTGCCAGACGATCGCGTTGCAGACCGGGATGCCGGTTTCGGCGTCCCACGCGACGGTCGTCTCGCGCTGGTTCGTGATGCTGATTGCCGCGATGTCCTCGGCGGTGATGCCCGCCTCGTGCACGGCCTGCCGCATCGCATAGAGCTGCGTCTGCAAAATCTCCACCGCGTCGTGCTCCACATAGCCGGGCTTCGGGTAGATCTGCGTGAATTCGCGCTGCCCCATGCCGGCCACGCCGCCAAGCGCGTCGAAAAGCACGGCGCGCGAACTGGTCGTGCCCTGATCAAGCGAAAGAATGTATCTGCCGATTTTCATTTTGCCCCAACTCCCTGTCTCCCAAAATTCCGGCCGGCGGCTTTACCACCGGAACCAGTTCAGGCGCTTCTCCTTTTTGTCCTCCTGCTCCCGCGTGTTTCGGATGATCTTATACCGCACGACCCATTTCGGGTCGATGTATTCCAGAATCGCCTGCGGCACGCGGTATTTGTACAGCGGGCGCTGGTTTTTCAGATCGGCGATCAGGCGCTGGTGCACCGCCGAATTCGCGTCCTCCGAGCCGAAAATAATCGTCCGGTAATCCTTCTGGCTCGTGTATTTGAAATTGCTCATAAAATCGACCCACACGCTGTATTCCGTGAGCCGCACGTACTCCTTCGGCACGTTGAGCCGGATGCGCACCGCGCCGGAAACGCGGCCGCCTGTGTTCTGCTTGCGCCCGTGCACGACGCCGAAAATCGGGCATTCGCAGTGCAGGCCGAGCATATCGATCAGCGCGGCGTACTCCCCTTTGAAGGAGATGCTCGGCTTCGCCCAGTAGACCTCTCCGCGCTGCAGGATCCGCATGACCGCGCCCGACTGATACGTATCTATAATCATGTGTGATCTTCCCTTTCCTCAATTCCCGTTTTAACAGGCGTGTTGTACTGTCTGCCTCACTGCACCGCCCACTCGTAGAGGAAGCGGTCGAACTGCCCGAGGTCGTTCGGCTGGATCAGATACTGCTTCAAAAGCTCCTTTTCGTTCGGCACCGTGCGCCTGTAATACGCCTCCGCAAGGCCGCCCGCGATGCAGGCGACCGTATCCGTATCGCATTTCACGCTGAACACATTGCGGATGCAGCTCTCCCAGTCCTCGCTTTCTAAAAAGCAGCGGAAAGCGAGCGGCATCGTGCCCGCCGCCGTCGCGTCGAACTTCGCCTTCGGCCGGTAGGCCCAAAGGGGCTTGTGCACCGGGTATTCAAACTCCTTGTGGAAGTATTTCGCAAGCGCCTTCTTGCGCTCGCCCTGCAGCGCCATGTAGATAAGCCCCGCCGTAACCACCGCCGCCTTGATGCCCTCGATGTGGTTGTGCGTGCACATCGCGCTTTTCTTTGCCTCCTCCTCGACCTGCTCCAGCGTCTTGAAGTGGTACGCGATGTAGCTCACGCGCATCGCCGCGCCGTTGCCGTAGCTGCCATAGCCGGTTTCGCTGTGGCCGTCCAGCCATCTCTGAAAGAGCGTGCCGTAGCCGACGCGGCGGTACATCCGCCCGAGCTTGCCGTACGCCTTCGCATACGGCATGTCGTTCAAAAGCGCGTATTTTGTCGCGATCGTCATCACGGTGTCGTCCGTATAGGCGCAGCCGCTGCCGAAAAGGCTGACCGTTTTATAGTCGAAGCCGGAGGGCTTGCTGAATTCAAACCGCGAGCCGGCTATGTCTCCTAAAATTGCACCGTTCATCCCAAAGCTCCCTTGCGATTATGGTGCCCTTATTATAGCATAGATTTTTGCGAATTTCCATATGCTTTTTGTGAATATCCCCGCGCTTTTGACTTTTTCGGCGAAATGCGGTATGCTATAGGCAACAACGCCAGACGCCGAAAGGATGCACGCCCCATGATAAAAGCCGCAAAGAAAGCCGGCGCTTTGCTTTTGAGCGCCGCCCTTTTGCTCGCCCCCGCCGGCTGCCGCGCAGACGAGGCGCAGAGCGAAAGCGCCGCCGTCTCCGCCGCGCCGGAAAACGCCGTAAGCCGGCCGATTTCCATCACCT
>URQJ01000280.1 GCA_900549945.1 uncultured Oscillospiraceae bacterium | reverse complement strand
GCGGACGGCCTCATCATCGAGGTGCACAACGACCCGAGCCGCGCGCTGTGCGACGGCGCGCAGTCGCTGACGCCCGACCAATTCGACGTGCTCGCGAAAAAGGTGCGCGCCGTTTCCGAGACGGTCAGGGGCCTGTAAGCCGGAATTCCCGGGCGCTGCGGGCAGCGGCGCCCGCCAAAAGGAAGGTTGATTTTCATGCAGATCGCAATCCTCGGGCTCGGCCTCATCGGCGGGTCCATCGCAAAGGCGCTCAAGGCCAATACGGCGCATACGGTCATCGGCCTTGACCGCGACGAAAACGTCCTTTTGGACGCGCTCTCCCTCGGTGCGATCGACCGCATCGGCAGCACGGCGGCGCTCCATAATGCGGACGTCGTCTACGTCTGCCTGTACCCGGAGGACGCGGTCGCGTTCGTCGGCGAAAACGCCGCGCGCTTCAAGCCCGGCTGCATTGTGACGGACGTCTGCGGCATCAAGGGCGGCGTGTGCGGCAGGCTTTCGGCGCTTGCGGCCGCGCACGGCTTTATCTACGTGGGCGGGCACCCGATGGCGGGCAAGGAGCTGAGCGGCTTTGAGGCGAGCGATGCGGGGCTTTTCTACAACGCCTCGTACATCCTCGTGCCGGGTGAAGCGCCGCAGGCGGCTGTGCAGACGCTCGCCGGCCTTGCCGAGGCGATGGGTTTTGGCACGATCCAGTGCTGCACGGCGCAGAAGCACGACCGCATGATTGCCTACACCTCACAGGTGCCGCATGTGCTGGCCTGCGCGTATGTGATGAGCCCGCGCTGCGCGATGCACGGCGGTTTTTCCGCCGGCAGCTACCGGGATGTTTCCCGCGTGGCGCGGATCAACGCGGAACTGTGGGCCGACCTGTTCCTCTCGAACCGGGAGGAGCTGACGGACGAGCTTTCGGAGCTGATCCGCAACATCGAGGATATACGGGACGCCGTCGCGCGCGGCGACCGGGAAAAAACCGTGGCGCTCCTTTCGGCGGCGCGCGAAAAAAAGGAGAAATTCGGATAATGGTCATTACGATTTCCACAGATAAACCGTACGACGTCGTCGTGGAGAGCGGCGCGCTCGGCCGTACCGGCGCGCTTTTGAAGCCCCTGTTCAAGGCGGGGAGCAAGGCGATGATTATCAGTGAGACAAACGTGTTCCCGATCTACGGCGAGCGCCTCGCAAAATCGCTTTCGGAGGCGGGCTTCCGCGTTTCGAGTTTCGTGTTCGAGGCCGGCGAGCCGAACAAGCAGCTTTCGACCGTCATGCAGATGTACGAGGCGCTTTCGGAAAACGGCTTCACGCGCGCCGACTTCATCGTCACGCTCGGCGGCGGCGTTGCGGGCGACATGGGCGGCTTTGCGGCGGCGACGTTTCTGCGCGGCATCGATTTCGTGCAGGTGCCGACCTCGCTGCTCGCGCAGGTCGATGCGAGCGTCGGCGGCAAGACCGGCGTAGACCTGCCGTTCGGCAAGAACCTCGTCGGCGCGTTCCACCAGCCGCGGCTTGTCGTGGCAGACCCGGAAACGCTGCGCACGCTGCCCGAGCATTATTTTACGGATGGCATGGGCGAGGTCATCAAATACGGCTGCATCATGGACGCCGCTCTGTTTGAAAAGCTCGAAAACGGCGAGATCATCGACCGCATGGAGGCGGCGATCGGCCACTGCATCGCCTGCAAAAAGGTGCTCGTCGAGGAGGACACGGCCGACAAGGGCCGCCGCATGATCCTGAATTTCGGCCACACCTTCGGCCACGCGCTCGAGAAGCTGACCGGCTTTTCCGGGCTTTCGCACGGCCGTGCGGTTGCGATCGGCATGGTGATGGCGGCCGAGGTCGGCGAGAGCCTCGGTATCACAGAAATGGGCACGGCGGCGCGCATCCGCCGCGTGCTCGAGAGCTACGGCCTGCCGGTGAAGAGCGGCTTCGACTTTGCCGAGATCGTCGAGGCGACGGCGCTCGACAAAAAGAGCTTCGGCAAAACGCTGAACCTCATCCTGTTAAAAACGATCGGCGACTGCGTGATCCACCCGATTGACCGGAGTTATCTTGTGCTCCGCTATAAAATTGCGGCGGAGCAGAACCGGAGAAAGAAATAAGCGCGGATTCCGCGGAAGGGATGGATAAAAATGGCCGAAGTGATCTACCGCCCGGCACGCGTTGCGGGCGGCGTGCAGATTCCGCCGAGCAAGAGCGCAGCGCACCGCGCGCTGCTCTGTGCCGCGCTTTGCGGCGCACCGTGCACCGTGTCGCCGGTCGATGCGAGCGCCGACATGCACGCGACGCTCGCCGGCATCCGCGCGCTGGGCGCCGGGGTTTCGTTTGAAAACGGCGTTGTGCGGGTGGCGCCCGGAGAGCGCCCGGCGCACGCCGTCGTCGACTGCGGCGAGTCCGGCTCGACGCTGCGCTTTCTGATCCCGGTGTT
>URQJ01000279.1 GCA_900549945.1 uncultured Oscillospiraceae bacterium | reverse complement strand
GGCGGCGAGGAATGCGGCGGAAAGCAGAATCTGTATGGTCATAGGCGGAATATCCTTTCCATTTTATTTGCAAATTTGACTTGACCGGGCACCAAATATACGGTAAGCTTGTGTTGAGACTGCATGGGTTCAGTATAGCATACGGACGAAAGCGGTTCAACTCAAAATTTTAGGGGCAGAGCGCTGCGCCCTGCGCGCCGCGCCGCAGAAGAGAGGCTCCGCCGCAGCCGGCAAGGACCGTGCCGCGGCGGTGAAAATAGATCAGCCGTAAATTTCAGAACGGAGTGTGTATTGCAATGGAATTTAAGAAAATGCACGAAAACCCGGCGGTGCTGCACGTCGGCACCTGCCCGCCCCGCAGCTACTACCTGCCCAAGGCGCCCGGCGACGAGGCGGAATCCTCGCGCGTCTGCTCGCTGAACGGCACGTGGTCGTTCCGCTATTTCGACTCGTTCCTCGATGTTTTTCCCGACGGCATGGAGGCGGACATCTGCTTTGACGAGGACGACATGGACGAGATCGAGGTGCCCTCCTGCTGGCAGAACGCCGGCTACGACCGCCACATGTACACGAACATCCGCTACCCGATTCCGTTTGACCCGCCCTTTGTGCCGGACGAGAACCCCTGCGGCCTGTACCTGCGCCGCTTTGAGGTGAGTGCCGAGGACAAAAAGCTGCGCACCTACCTGAATTTTGAGGGCGTGGATTCCTGCTTCTACCTGTGGGTGAACGAGCAGTTTGCGGGCTACAGCCAGGTTTCGCACTCGACGAGCGAATTCGACGTGACCGACCTGCTTATCGAAGGCGAGAACACCGTGGCGGTGCTCGTGCTCAAGTGGTGCGACGGCACGTATCTCGAGGATCAGGACAAGCTGCGCATGAGCGGCATTTTCCGCGGCGTGTACCTCATCAGCCGCCCGGAAAGCCACGTCCGCGACTTTTTTGTAAAAACGGAGCTGAACGGCGATTTTTCAAAGGCTGTGATCCGCGTGGAAACCGAGCTGTGCGGCAGGCCGGAGCTTACGTCGGCGCTGTACGCGCCGGGCGGCGAGCTGGTGCAGATCGTTTCCGGCGAGAACCCGGTGTTCACGGTGGAGCGCCCGCTGCTCTGGAACGCGGAGGACCCGTACCAGTACACGCTGCGCATCACGGCGCCGGACGAGGTGATCGAGCAGAAGATCGGCGTTTCGAAGATCGAGATCCGCGCGGGCGTTCTGTACTTCAACGGCGTGAAGATCAAGCTGCGCGGCGTGAACCGCCACGACAGCGACCCCGTGACCGGCTACACGATCAGCCGCGAGCAGGCGAAGCGCGACCTCATCCTGATGAAGCAGCACAACATCAACGCCGTGCGCACGAGCCACTACCCGAACGCCCCGTGGTTTTTGCAGCTTTGCAGCGAATACGGCTTCTATGTGATCGCCGAGGCGGACATCGAGAGCCACGGCGCCTCAATGCAGACCGGCGCGCACGGCATGGACGAATATGCCGACGTCGCGCTGAACCCGATTTTCGATAAGGCGATCCTCGACCGCATCCAGCGCAGCGTGATCCGCGACAAGAACAACGCCTGCGTGCTGATGTGGTCCTACGGCAACGAAAGCGGCTGGGGCCCGTCGTTTGAAAAGGCCGGCGCGTGGGTGAAATCGTACGACCCGAGCCGCCTGACGCACTACGAGAACACGTATTACGACGCGCGCGGCCACAAGAACGACCTCTCCTCGCTCGATACGGTCAGCCGCATGTACCCGGCGCCCGAGTGGATCGAGGAATACTTTGCGGACTCGAAGAACACGCAGCCGCTCGTGCTGTGCGAGTATATCCACGCGATGGGCAACGGCCCCGGCGACGCCGAGCAGTATCAGCAGCTTATCATGAAGCACGACGGCTTCATGGGCGGTTTCGTCTGGGAGTGGTGCGACCACGCGGTGTACGGCGGCACGACGCCCGACAACCGCGACATCTTCCGCTACGGCGGCGATTTCGGCGAGTTCCCGCACGACGGCAACTTCTGCATGGACGGCCTCGTCTACCCGGACCGCACGCCGCACACGGGCCTTCTGGAATTTAAGAACGTGATCCGCCCGGTGCGCGCCGAGCTGACCGACGCGAAGACCGCGGAGATCCGCCTGACAAATTACCGCGATTTCACGAACACCGACGAATTCCTGATGATCTCGTGGGAAATCCAGCAGGACGGCGAGACGACGGCCTGCGGCGTGCTCGACGACATCGCGATTCCCCCGCACGAGAGCGGTGTGATCCGCCTGAACGGCGAGGTGCCCGAGACGGGCGACGTGACGATCCTTCTGAACTACAGCGCGAAAAAGGACGACAGCGTCTTTTTCCCGCGGGGCCATGCGCTCGGCTTCGACCAGCTCATCGTGTCCCGCGCGGCGCGCGGCGAGGCGGCGCTCGTGCCGGGCGGCGTGCAG
>URQJ01000278.1 GCA_900549945.1 uncultured Oscillospiraceae bacterium | reverse complement strand
TCACCATTCCTTATTTTTTGTGCCGGTCGGCGAAGCCGATTGCCGCTTTGCTCGTCGCGGCAAAGGCACAAATCGTGTGTGAAAAAGTATTTTTCACACGATTACCTCTCCGGGAAAGCGTGGTGCGCGGCGGCCTGTCCCGCCGGCAGAAAGAAGGGGAGAGCCTTTTGACGGCTTTCCCCGTTTTTCATCTGTTCTTGTATTTTTCCACGATCAGGTTGGCGCATTTGTAGATGTCGCCGCCGCCGAGCGTCAGGATCAGGTCGTTTTCCTCGGCGTGCGCCATCACGTAGTCGGCGATCTTCTCGAAGCTGTCGAACCAGCAGCTTCCGGGAATCTTGGCCGCGAGGTCGCTCGTGTGGATGTTGTAAGTGTTCGTTTCACGCACCGCGAGAATCTCGGTCATCACGACATGGTCGGGAATCGAGAGCGCCGCGGCAAAATCGTCGAGCAGCATGGCGGTCCGCGAGTAGGTGTGCGGCTGAAAGACCGCCCACACCGCGTGGTAGCCCATGCGCACGGCGGAGGAAAGCACGGAGGAAAGCTCCGTCGGGTGGTGAGCGAAATCGTCTGCAACGGTCACGCCGCCGAACTTGCCGAGCACCTCGAAGCGGCGGTGCACGCCGGTGAAGGCTTCGAGCGCCGCCTTGATGTGCGCGCCGTCCACGCCAAGCGTGTGGGCAGCTGCGGCCGCGGCAAGCGCATTCATCATATTGTGCTCGCCCGGCACGTGCAGGTTGACGCGGCAGACGCGCTCGCCTTTGTGCATGACGGTGAAGTCCTCGCAGGCGGTGTCCTCCTCATTGAGCTCTGTGACGTAGTAATCGCTCGCCTCGGTGCGCCCGAAAGTGATGATCTCCGCGTGCGTGACGCCCTCGACGGCGCGCATCGCATTCGGATCATCGCCGTTCACAAGGATGCGGCCGGAGGTCTGCATGCAGAACTTGTGGAAGGATTTGATGATGTTGTCGAGCGTGCCGAAGTAATCGAGGTGGTCGGCGTCGATATTCAGGATGACGCTGAACGCGGGGTGGAGCTGGAGGAAGGTATCGACGTACTCGCACGCCTCGCAGACCACGATGTCGCTTTTGCCGACGCGGCCGTTGCCGCCGATGAAGGGCAGCTTGCCGCCGATTACGGCGCTCGGGTCGCGGCCTGCTTCGATGAGGATCTGCGTGATCATGCCGGTCGTGGAGGTTTTTCCGTGCGTGCCGGAAACCGCGATAGAATTCGGAAATTTCTGCGTGAGCAGGCCGAGCACCACGGAGCGCTCGAGCGTGGGCACGCCCTTTTCGCGTGCGGCGGCGAGCTCGGGATTATCCTGCTTTGCGGCCGCGGTGTAGACGACCAGCTCCGCGTCACCGATATTTTCCGCGCGGTGTCCCATGTGAACCGGGATGCCGTAGCCGCGGATGCGCTCGAGCGTGTCGGATTCATTGATGTCGCTGCCGGTGATGGTGTAGCCCTTGTGGTGCAGAATCTCCGCCATCGGACACATGCCCGAGCCGCCGATGCCCACAAAATGCAGCTTTTTTATCGTATCGAGAAGGTTTTTGCTCTCTGCCATAGTCAAGACGTTCCTTTCGTCGGCCGCGGACATGCGCCGCGGGCCGTTATATCTGAAAAATAAATTGAAGAATACACGGGTTCAGAATCTTATGATCTGTACTATTATAATGCCAAACCGCGAAAAAATAAATAGCAAAATGAAAAAAAGGCAGAAAAAGTATTCCTGCGCGGCACAAAAGCGGCCGAAGGCCATACAATGAATTGAAGGAAATGTTTTTGAAAGGCGTGAACCCCTATGCCCATGATCAACAGCTTCGGCGTAATCGGCGGCGATGAGCGGATGCGTTATCTCGCTTCTTCGATCGCTGCGGACGGTTACCCCGTCTGTGCATACGGTTTTGAAAATTCGGGGCCGATCCGCGGCGTTGCCGAAACGCCGCTTTTGGACCTTGTAAAGAAAAGCTCTGTGATTTTGCTGCCGCTGCCCGCGACGCGCGACGGTGAGACGCTGCTCGCGCCGTTTGCGGCCGAGCCGATCCGGCTGGACGACGAGTTTGCCGCTTTGTTCCGCAACCGCACGGTGTACGGCGGCATGCTCCAGAAACTCACGGCCTCCTCCGCGGTGTGGAAGGAGATCGAGCCGGAGGATTACTACCGGCGTGAGGAGCTCGCGGTCGGCAACGCGATCGCGACGGCGGAGGGCGCGGTGGAAGCCGCGATCCGCGAGTACCCCGGCACGCTGAACGGCGCGAAATGCCTCGTCACGGGCCTCGGGCGCATCGGGAAAAATCTGGCGCTCCTGCTGCACGCGATGGGCGCGCACGTCTATGTGGCGGCGCGGAAAAAGGGCGATCTGATGTTTGCGCGCGCGCTCGGCGCAGAGCCGCTCGCGTACCGCGAGATCACGCAGCGGTTCGACATCATTTTCAACAC
>URQJ01000277.1 GCA_900549945.1 uncultured Oscillospiraceae bacterium | reverse complement strand
AGGCCGAGGCCCGCGCCGCCGGCCTTGCGGCTGCGCGCCTTGTCCTCCATGTAAAACGCCTCGGTCGCGCGGCGCACCGTGTCGGGCTTCATGCCGATGCCCTGATCGATCACGGAGAGCACGATGTGTCCGTCCAGCGCGGACTGCACAAGCCAGACGGTGCCGCCCTCGGGCGAGGCCTTTGCGGCGTTGTCGATGAGATTGTAGAGCAGCGAGAGGAAGAGCTCGCGGTCGACGCGGAGCACCGCGTCCTTGTGCAGCAGCTCGAGCCGGATGCCGCGGCGCTCTAGGATCGGCGCCATCGTGTGGGCGATGTCCGCGAAAAGCTGACCGGCCGGGACGTCGGTGAGGTCGAGCTGCGTGCTGTCCGTCGAGGCGAGCTGCAAAAGTTTTGCGGAGAGGCCGCGCAGGCGCTTTGCCTCCTCGACGATCGTCGTCGCGTAATCGCGGCGCTGGTTGTCGGAAACAGCGCTCTTGATGCGCAGGATGTCGGCAAAGCCGAGGATGCTCGTCAGCGGCGTTTTCATCTCGTGCGCCATCGAATCGGCAAAGCGCTTGCGGCTGTCGGCGATTTCCCGCAGCTTCTGCTCGCGCTCGTCGATGGAGGCGGACATGTTGTTGATGCTGCGCGCGAGCGTGCGCAGCTCGGCGCTGCCGCGCTCGGGCACGCGCAGGCTGTAGTTTCCGTTTGCGACCGCCTCGATCGTCTGCACCGAAACCTTCAGCGGGTGCAGAAAGATGAGCACCATCACGAGCATGGCGGCCGAAATCGCCGCGCCGCAGAGCAGACCCGTCGTGCGGGCGGAGGTGAGGTCCTGTTCGCGCGTGGTGTACACGTCGGTGATGTCGTAGGCAGTGTAGAGCGCGTAGGGCATCGTTTCAAGCTGCACCGTGGAGGCGATGACGAGGTACGTTTCACCGCCGACGTCGCAGATCACGGTCTGCCCCTCGTCGATCGCGTCGCTCGGGGCGAGATCCTCGAGCAGGCTTGTTTCGCCGCCGAAAAGCCCGGCGCCGGCCGATGTGACCGTGTTTCCGTTCAGGCGCACGGTGATCGCCGCGGCGGTGGAGATGTCCGCCGTCACGGTGCTGTGGAGCAGTTCGGCGATCTCATCGGTGCTCAAAAGCAGCTTGCCGGCCTTGAGCCGCTCGTAGGCGGCGTGGTTCGAGAGCGAGGCGCTGAGCGCCTCGTGGGCGGCGACGGCGGTCTGCCGCTCGCGCTGGATGGAGTTTTCAAAGCTGCGCTCCAGCACGAGAAACTGCGTGAGCTGGATGGCGAGCATCACGAAGATGAGCGCCGTCAGCGAAACCTTCTGCCATAGCTTCATGGGCCGTCTCCTTTCTCCGCCCCGGTCAGCCGCGGCGCTCCAGACGGTAGCCGAGCTTCGGGATCGTGATCAGCTTTCCCTGTAAACCGAGCTTGCGGCGCACCTGCTGCACGTGGATGTCCACCGTGCGGGATTCGCCGGTGTAGTTGTACTCCCAGATATTCGAGAGAAGCTGCTCGCGCGTGATCGCCACGTCGATATTGCGCATGAAAAATACGAGCACGTCGAATTCCTTCGGCGTCAGCACGATGGGCACCCCGGCCTTTGTGACCGTGTGGCGCTCGATATCGACGCGGATGTCGCCGTAGCGCAGGCGCATCTCGCTTTTTCCGGCGCGCCGCAGCACGACCTCGATGCGCGCGAGCAGCTCGACAGCCTCGAAGGGCTTGACGATGTAATCCTCCGCGCCGCCGCGCAGGCCCTTGACCTTGTCGGCGACCGCGCCGAGCGCCGTGAGGAAGATGACGGGCGTCTCGCAGCCCCGCGCGCGGATCGTATCGAGCACGGCGAAGCCGTCGGCGCCGGGCAGCATCACGTCGAGCAGAATCAGGTCGTAATTCCCCGCTGTGATGCGCTCGACGGCCTCGAGGCCGTCGCCGCACTGTGCGTAGCCGTAGCCGCCGATTGAGAGCGTCGCTGCCAGCATTTTTGAAATATTTTCATCGTCCTCGACGATCAGAATCTGGATCATGGTTCCACCGTTCCTTCCTGCATCTCCTTTTGCCGCCCGGCAAAGCCCCCGTTTCGGCCGCGCGGCGGCCTGTTCCAAACAGGCTGCGTTGTCTTTATTTTAACACAGAAAAGGGCGGGCTTCAACTCGGGGAAGCCCGCCCGCAGAGGACGCCGGACAGTTTTTGCAAAAATTTTGCATTTTTCGGGGATGACGGCACGGCTAGCGCCGGAGCTGTTTTCGGCACAGGCCCTTTTCCCCGCAGTGCGGGCAGGTCAGCCGCCGCCTTGTGATCGTGTGGTACGCCTTCACGTATTCGCCGAAAGTCGGCGCGAAAAGCGCGCCGCAGTGCGGACACTTGTAGTAACCGGCCTGCACGTCGAGCATGGCGGCCGCAAAGACGCCGGCGGCTGCGGTGGCCAGAGCCAGCAGGAGCAGGGCGATCCGCGCGGCGGCTGG
>URQJ01000276.1 GCA_900549945.1 uncultured Oscillospiraceae bacterium | reverse complement strand
GGGCAGAATCGCGCCGAGCGTCCACGGGTAGCCCTTGTCCGCGTGCAGCGCGTCGAATTTCTCGAGCATCCCGGCGTCGTAAGTGTTCGTTTCGCTGTCGATCGGGAACATGCCCGAGGCGTCACCGACGCCGAGCACGCGCTCGCCCGTCAGCTTCCAATGGACGTAGCCCGCGAGCGTCGTAATAAACGCGATGTCCTTCACGTGCGGCTCGCCGTTCAGAATCGCCTGATGCAGGTGCGCGATGCTCCAGCGCTGCGGGATGTTGAAGCCGAAGCGCCGGGTGAGATCCGCGGCCGCAGCCTCGGTCATCGTATTGCGCCACGTGCGGAACGGCACGAGCAGCGCGCCGCCGCGGTCAAAGGCGAGGTAGCCGTGCATCATCGCCGAGAAGCCGAGGCCCTTGAGCCGCTTCAGCTCCACGCCGTATTTCTCCCGCACCGCCGCCGCGAGGTTTTTATAACTCTCCTGAATGCCGTGCCAGACATCCTCGAGGCGGTACGTCCACACGCCGTTCTCCAGCCGGTTCTCCCAGTCGAAGCTGCCTGAGGCGAGGGGCGCGCCGTTTTCCCCGATGAGCACCGCCTTGATGCGCGTGGAGCCGAGCTCAAGGCCAAACACCGCCTCGCCCGCTTCAATCAATGCGCCGATCTGCTTCTGATCCATATGATTCCGTCCTTTCCGATCCCCGTTTGTGTGATCCGTGCGCAAACTTGTACGCACAACTTAATTTATTATACCGGATCTCCCCGCCGTTTACAAGGGGAAACATCGCTAAAAAACCGCATTTCAATTTGTGCGGTGTGTGCGCTGCGCGCGGGGCGGTCCAACTCATAGCAGGATTGTGCATGTTTTTTTGCGATTGTCTATAGCTTTTCCCGCTGGATATTCTATAATAATTTCAATAAAAGAGCAAAAATTTCTGCGGCAAATTTATCTTTTGTTACAAAGCCGCCTCTTCCCTGCGGTATTTCTGGCGGTATGCGCCGGGGGCCTCCCCCGTTTTCCGCTTGAAAACGCGGTGGAAATATGTGTAGGTTCCAAAGCCGGTGCTTTCCGCGATCTCCTCGAGCGTGGAATCGGTGTACTTCATCTGGTCGAGCGCGAAGCTCAGGCGCACGTCCGTCAGATAATCGACGACGCTCTGGCCCGTGACCTCGCGGAACAGGTGCAGCGCGCGCGATTCGCTGAGCGACGCCGCAGCGGCGACCTCCGCCACGCGGAGCCTTTCAAAGGCGTGGTCCTCGATGTACCGCTTCATGCGGGAGACGACGAATTCCGACTGCCCGCCGTGCGCGCGGTGCAGAAGATGCTGCACCGAAAGGCAGAAGGCGTGCAGCAGCGCCTCGAGATAGGCGCCGCCGGCGCCGTCCTGCGGGCGGCGCGTCTCGCGGATGATGAGCTTCCACAGGTCGAGGATCGACTCGCCCGTTGGAATCTCGAGGTGCTTGCGGCCGTTCAGCCCGCGGAACCACGCGGCAACCCATTCGCCCTGACAGAGCAGGTAGTAATCGCCGCTCGTGTCGCTCACGTCCTGTGCGTTGAACGGCTTGTGGATGGCCAGCCGGTCGCCCGGCACCAGCATCAAAAGGTCGCCCTTTTTGAGGCGGAGCGGCTCCCCGTTCAGCCTTGCATCACATTCGCCGTGGCTTTGCAGGCGAAAGGTGTAAAACCGGCCCTTTTCTCCCTGCGAGGTATACTGCCTGTGCACGGAATAGCCGCACATAACGATCGAATCCATCTTCGCACCCCTTTCTCCGGTGTTGCAAGAACAGTGTACCACAAATTTTTCCGGGAAACAATCCTGCGCGGACTCGCCGCGTGGATTTTCAATACAATATCTTTTGGAGGAATGACATATGAACAAAATGAAGGCTGCCCTGATCGGCTTCATGCCGAAAGACGCTGACCCGTACCAGACGCTTGAAGCCTACGCGAAAGCCGGCTACCGCGCCTTTGAGGGCGGCGACCTGCTCTTAAAGGGCGACCCGGCCGAAAACCGCAGGCGCGTGGAGGCCATCGGCATGCAGCCGCTCGCCGTGCACTACAATGCCTACGGCGAAACAGACGTCGCCGAGATCATCAAAAACGCACACACCGCCGGCGTCAAGCGCGTCGCGTGCTACGCGGGCACTGCGGCGGGCTACCGCTTCGGCGGGCGCGAAACGCCGCCCACGCTCGACGACATCCTGCGCGAGGCCGAGAAGTTCGACAAGGTCGCCGCGGCGCTCCAAAAAGAGGAGCTCGTCCTCTCCTTCCACAACCACGACATCGAGTTCACGCATACGATCGGCGGCGTGCCGGTCATCTACCTGATGGCCGCGAACACCGAGCTGATGAAGTTTGAAGTGGACTGCGGCTGGGTGACCTACGCCGGCCACGACCCGATCCCGTTCATGAAAGGCCTCGGCGACCGCTTGGCCGCCGTGCATATCAAGGACTTCACGCACGGCGAGGTGCCGCG
>URQJ01000275.1 GCA_900549945.1 uncultured Oscillospiraceae bacterium | reverse complement strand
CGTGGCTGGTCCTCTTCCTCGCCGCCGCGCTGGCGCTCGCCGTCGCGCTCGGCTCCCGCAGTGTTTTCGCACGCATGGAGGCGGAATCCGGGCACGCGCGGTAGAGCCCCTTTTCACAAAAGCAGAAGGATCCGCAAAAGCCCGAGGGCCCCGCGGATCCTTCCCTTTTATCCGGCCTTTCGCATGCGCAGAAGCTGTGTGATGCGCAGTACAACCTCGAGCTCGCTGGCACCCTCGGGAATTGACGCCCAAAATGCCTGCGCTTTGGAATCCTCCGACCGCTGTGCGGCGGCAAGTGCTTCACGGATACCGCCGAGCACTACGTCTCCATCCACACCGTGCTGGTCGGCTACGCGCATGATCAGTCCATTGCTCTCTGTGTTTTTCATAAATGGTCATCCTTTCTCGTCGAGCGCCCCGGCGCAGCGCTGCGCGCGAAGGCCCTTTGGTTTAAAAATCCTGTGCCGACGCGAGCCGCCCCTTAAAATCCCTGCTTTTTCGACGCGCGAAAAACGGAAGATTTCCCTTGGATTTTGCTGCTCGCTGTCAGATCTGCGATGACTCTGTCGGATTTCGCAAGCTCATTATAACAAGCCTTTTCCGCAGTTTCAAACAAAATCGTTCGCTCTCTTTCGACACAATCGGACGGATTCATAGCTTTTTCCGTAAAAGATCTTTCTTTTCCCTACAAACCGCCAGATATAGTTACAAAAAATTCATTTTTCGCCACGGATTGTGGTTATCTGTCGGAAAAGCCGCCGCGCATACCGGGGGCCTGCCCGGCGCCCGGACCGCCATTCTGCGCGCCGCCGTTCATGTCCGGCTGCCCGCCAAAGCCGCCCATGCCGGAAACATCCCCGGAAACGACGCCTGTGCATTCAACCTGCGCGGCCTGCGCGCCGTCCACGAAAATCGTGTACGTCTCGCCCTGCGTGATCTCCGGCGCGCTGCACACCACGACCGAAAATGCCTTCGGCGCCGTGTAGGCGGCAAGCACGCTGCCGTCCGCATCCCGGATCTCTACCGCGCTTCCGGCGCTGCCGCTGCACGCGGCGCACAGCGTGTTCTGCGCGGAATCCTCTTCCGGCATTTCCAGCATGCCGGCGCTGCCGGTTCCCAGCAGCACACCGCCGTTGACGGTGAAGGATGTGCCGCTGTCAAAAATACCGTTTGCGCTGTCTGTCGGGCCGCTGACCAGAATTGTGCCGCCGCTGACGGTGAGCGTGCCGTTCGAATCCAGCCCGTCGCCGCCCGCATTGACCGTCACCGTGCCGCCCTCGAAAGTCATCGATTTCGTTGCGTCCCCCGCAAATGCGTCGGGCCCAAACCGCCCGTTCTCCGCGGAGCTATCCGTGCCACCGGCCGCGTTGAAGCCGTCGTCCGAGGCCGTGACATCGATTTTGCCGCCGGTGACGAGGATCACGCCCGCCTCGACGCCCTCGTAGCTCTCCGCGACGGTGATCTCCCCGCCGCTGATCGTAAGCGTATCGTCGGCATGGATGCCGTCGTCGCCGGTGCGTGCGGTGATCGTTCCGCCCGAAACCGAGGCGGTCCCGTTGCTGTGCAGGCTGTCGTCCGCGGCGTCCAGCGTCAGCGTGCCGCCGGTGACCGCAAGCGCCGCCTCAGCCTTGATGCCCTTCATCGAAACCGTATCGCTTTCTTCGGCCGCGCCGCCGAACATAGCATTGCCGGTTTCTGCCTGCGTATTCACACCGCCGCCCGCCGTGATTTCCAGAGCGCCGCCGGAAACCAGCACGCTCGTCTCCGCCTGAATGCCGTCGCAATCCGCATCAATCGAGACCGAACCGCCGCCGATATAAACAAAGCCCTTATCCGCCTCGGCCTTTGTGGCCTTGATGCCGTCGCCGCCCGCCGTGATGCGCAGCGTGCCGCCGCGGATCAGGATACCGTCGTTCGCCACAAGGCCGTCGTCCGCCGCCGTGATTTCCAGTGTGCCGCCGGTAATGCGCAGGTCGTCCTTTGTGGAGATCGCGTCGTTCGCACCGGCCTCGATGCGCAGCGTGCCGCTGCCGTTGATCGATAGGTCGCACGCGGCGTAGATCGCGCCGGTCAGCGTGTCCTCGCCGTCCGTGCCCGTCACAGCATCCGCCACATAGCTTTCGGTTCCCTCGGGCAAGCTGAGAATCACCTTGTCCGCGCTTTTCACATAGACCGGTGCGGTCGAGGCGCTGGAAATGGATGCGTTTTCGAGCACAAGGCGCACGTCGTCGTTTTCACCGGCAGCGACGACGACCTGCCCGTCGGCAAGCGTGCCGGTCAGCACATAGGTGCCCGCCGCCGAGATCGTGACCGTGCTGCCGGAGACCGAAACGCCGTCGGCCGCCTGCGGGGCGGAGAGGTCAATCTCCACCGCGCCCGCATAATCACTGTATTCATCCTTGCCCTTAAATGTGAGATTCTCCTCTATCACCGGCCCTATGACGCCGCCCGTCGCGCCGTCGGCGCC
>URQJ01000274.1 GCA_900549945.1 uncultured Oscillospiraceae bacterium | reverse complement strand
GCCGAAGAGCTGCACCGGCTCGGCGCCGAGGTCACCTCGGTCGTCGGCTTCCGCAATAAGGACCTTGTGATCCTTGAGGACGAATTCAAGGCCTGCTCGAAAGATTTCACGCTGATGACGGACGACGGCTCCCGCGGCGAGCACGGCAATGTGACCGCGCCGCTCAAGGCGATGCTCGAGCGCGGCGAGCGCTTTGACGAGGTCATCGCGATCGGCCCGCTGATTATGATGAAGTTCGTCTGCCTCACGACGAAGGAATACGGCCAGAAAACCATCGTCTCCATGAACCCGATCATGGTGGACGGCACGGGCATGTGCGGCGGCTGCCGCCTGACCGTGGGCGGCAAGATGAAGTTCGCCTGCGTGGACGGCCCGGATTTCGACGGCCACGAGGTCGATTTCGACGAGGCCATGAGCCGCGCGCGCAGCTACGCGGATTTCGAACGCCGTGCGCGTGAGGAAGCCTGCAATCTGTTCAAGGAGGTTCAGTAACCATGCCGAATATGAGACTTACAAAGAATCCCATGCCGTCGCAGGATCCGAATATCCGAAACAAAAACTTCGATGAGGTCACGCTCGGCTATACCGAGGAGATGGCGCTCGACGAAGCGCAGCGCTGCCTGCACTGCAAGAATAAACCCTGCGTCACCGGCTGCCCGGTGAACATCCACATCCCCGAATTCATCGAGAAGGTCGCCGCCGGCGATTTCGAGGCCGCCTATCAGGTGATCCAGCGCTCCTCCTCCCTGCCCGCCGTCTGCGGCCGCGTATGTCCGCAGGAGACGCAGTGCGAGGGCAAGTGTGTGCGCGGCATCAAGGGCGAACCGGTCGCGATCGGCCGCCTCGAGCGCTTCGTCGCCGACTGGCACAACGCCCACGCGACGGCGCAGACGCTTCTACCCCCGCAAAACGGCCACAAGGTCGCCGTGATCGGCTCCGGCCCTGCGGGCCTCACCTGCGCGGGCGACCTCGCAAAGCTCGGCTACGACGTGACGATCTTCGAGGCGCTGCACCTTGCGGGCGGCGTGCTCGTCTACGGTATCCCGGAATTCCGTCTGCCGAAAGCGATCGTGCAGAAAGAAGTGGACAACCTGAAGGCGCTCGGCGTCAAGGTAGAGACGAACATGGTCGTCGGCCGTGTGCTGACGATCGAGGAGCTGAAGGACGAATACGGCTTCGAGGCGATCTTCCTCGGCACCGGTGCGGGCCTGCCGCGCTTCATGGGCATCCCGGGCGAGAACCTCAAGGGCGTGTACTCGGCGAACGAGTTTTTGACGCGCAGCAACCTGATGAAGGCGTACCGCGCGGATTCCGCCACGCCGATCCAGCATGCGAAGAATGTCGCGGTTGTCGGCGGCGGCAATGTCGCGATGGACGCGGCGCGCACGGCAAAGCGCCTCGGCGCGGAGAACGTGTACATCATCTACCGCCGCAGCATGCACGAGCTGCCTACCCGTAAGGAGGAGGTCGAACACGCCGAGGAGGAGGGCATCATCTTCAAGACGCTGACGAACCCCGTCGAGATCTTGCCGAACGATGTGACCGACCCGCGCGATCCCGCCTACGGCTGGGCCGCCTCAATCCGCTGCGTCGAGATGGAACTCGGCGAACCGGACGAATCGGGCCGCCGCCGCCCGGTCGTCAAGGAAGGCAGCGAATTTGAGCTGCCGATGGACTGCGTGATCATGGCGCTCGGCACCTCGCCGAACCCGCTGATCAAGGCGACGACGCCGGGCCTTGAGACCCAGCGCCGCGGAGAGATCGTCGCAAACGAGGACGGCCTTACCTCCATCGAGGGCGTGTACGCGGGCGGAGACGCCGTCACCGGCGCCGCGACGGTCATCCTCGCGATGGGCGCGGGCAAAACCGCCGCCGCCGCGATCGACAAGTACATTCAGGGCAAGGCGTGAACCGCCTAAGCCGATAAATTGATATAAGAAGAACGGATACGGCCCCTTTTATGGAGCGGCTGTATCCGTTCTCTTTTGCTTTTATTCGCCGCGCGGCGCGGATGTGCCGATCGGGCCGCGGCAGGGCGGCTGCCGGATCAGCTCGCCCGCCCAAGCGAACAGCAGATCGGACGTTTTTTCAAAATCCAGAGCTTTCCCCGCCTTTGCCGCGAGCGCCGCTTCGACGATTTCACGGTCCGCGCCCGATACGGCCCTGCACAGCGCCCGGTGCTGCCGGATATACGCGCCGTGCGCACAGCAGTGCTTCACCTGCACCGTGAACACTGCGGATTTCAGGAGCGCGCCGAGCACCTCCGGGCTTTTCTCGTGCAGCATATTGTGCGCGCAGGCGTGGTAGAGATTGCACGCGCCCATGCGCACGGCGCGCTGTGCGGCCGCCTCCGTGATGCGCGGGCGCAGGAAATCAAGGCTGCCGTACACGGGCGTTGTGTCAAACCAGAATTGAAAGAGATCCGCGTCGTCCCAGCGCTCGAGCTCCGCGCGGCCCGCGACGAAGCCGCAGAGCAGCGCC
>URQJ01000273.1 GCA_900549945.1 uncultured Oscillospiraceae bacterium | reverse complement strand
GCCAGAGCGGCGCGCGCCAGTTCGGGTCGTACGCGGTGATCACGCCGTGCGCCCGCGCGTATTCAGCGATCTGCGGCACCGCCGTGCGCCCGGGCTCAGCCGTGAGCAGCAGCGAACCGAAGCACAGCACCTTCGCGCCCCCGAGCAGCGCCTTATCGACCTCCTCGAAGCGCAGCTGCGTATCGGCGCCGGGATTGCGGTAAAAGCTGAAATCGCGGTCGCCGCTTTCCGAAAGCTGCACGAAGGCGAGCGACGTGGCGGTTTCCGCCGAAAAGAGCAGGTTCGAGGCGTTTACGCCGTTCTGCTCGAGTGTCTGCTTCAAAAACGCGCCGAACATATCGCGCCCCACCTTGCCGATGAAGCCCGAGGAGACGCCGAGCCGCGCCGCCTGCACCGCGACGTTCGCCGGCGCGCCGCCGGGGTTCTGCTCGAACATCGGGATGCCCGCCGCGGTTTTGCCGGCGGGGGTGAAATCGATCAGCATTTCGCCGAGCGAGAGAAAATCTGCCATGGTGGTCCTTCTCCTTTCTATGGATAAAAGCGTTTTATACGAGCGCCGCGCGGACGAAGGGCCCGGGCGGCGCGTCTTTTTAGCTTACAGAATGCCCTCGCCGAGGCACTTGAGCACGAACTCGCTGAACAGCGAATTCGACCACGCGAACCACGGGCGGGTGAACTTCGCCGGGTCGTCCTTGTGGAAGCCCTCGTGCATGAAGCCGGTGCCGGCGTCGGTCGAGGTGAGCATCTCGAGCAGCGCGCGGCACTCCTCGGGGTCGGTGCTCGTGAGGCCCTGCATCGAAAGCGCGATGTGCCAGATGTAGTCCTTCGGCGTGTGCGGGCTGCCGACGCCCTTCGCCGCCGTACCCTCGTAATAGAACGGGTTCTCGCGGCTCAGCACATAGGCGCGCGTGTTTTTGTATGTCTCGTCGTCGGCGCTGCAGTAGCCGAGGTACGGGATGGAGAGCAGGCTCGGCACATTCGCGTCGTCCATATACGTGTAGTTGCCGAGGCCGTCCGTCTCATAGACGTACATGCGGCCGAACTTCGGGTGGTTGACGACGCCGTGCTTTTCGATGCCCGCGCGGATCTCGGCCGAAAGCTCCTCGGCGCGCTCGGCGAGCAGCTCGTCCTTGTACACGTCGCGCATGATCTCCGCCGTGTAGCCGAGCGTGACGACCGCGAACATGTTCGCCGGCACAAGATAGCCGTAAACGCACGCGTCGTCGCTCGGGCGGAAGCCCGACCAAGTCATGCCCGTCACGCCGACCGGCGCGCCGTGGCCCTCGTGCGAGAGCGTATCCGTCTCGGGGCAGTGGATGCGGTGGAAGAAGTACGGCGAATCGTTGTGGTTCTGCTCGCGCTGGAACGTGTCGAGAATCAGCTTCGTGCTCTCTCTGTACTGCTCGTCGAACTGCGCGGTGCGGCCCGTCTCCTTCCAGAACAGGTACGCGAGCTGCACCGGGTAGCAGAGCGAGTCGATCTCATACTTGCGCTCCCAGACCCAAGGGCTGACAAAATCGGTGCTGTCGATTTCGAGCTCGTCCTCGCTGCGGTCGGGGAAGATTTCGCGCGCATACTTCGGCCACGTGCGGCCGTTCGGCTCGATGTTGAACGCGTTCGCGTAGGGGTCGAGCGCGATGCACTTGAACTGGCGGCGGATCAGCCCCTCGATGCAGTCGGCGGCCTCCGCGTCGTGCTTTGCGACCGGCAGGTAATGGCGCACCTGCGCGGTGGAATCGCGCAGCCACATGGCCGGGATGTCGCCGGTGATGACGAAGGTGTCCTTTTCGCCGAGCATTTTCACAGTGGTGTCCATCGTGTTCGGGTAGCAGTTTTCAAACAGCTTCTTGAGCTTTTCATTGCCCGCGAGCCTTTCGGCGACGCGCTTCATTTCCAGATCGATTGCTTTCATAACGGGATGCTCCTTATCGTGTATTTTCGTGCGTGCAATTTATGTATGCGGTTTCCGGCCGGCTCACAGGCTCCACAGGAAATCCGCCGCAAGGTCGAACCACTTCGCGTTTTTCGGCAGAAGCTGCGCCTCGCTGTTCGAGGTGACGCGGTCGCACAGCGAGAGACCGTGCCCGCCCGCGGGGAACATGTGGAACTCGGTTTTCACGCCGGCTTTTTGCAGCGCCGAGACGAACAGCAGCGCGTTTTCCACCGGCACGCAGTCATCGGGCTGGGTGTGCCAGATAAAGGTGGGCGGCGTGTCCTGCGTGACGGAATTCTCGAGCGAGAGGCTCTCCCGCTCCGCCGCACAGCGATCGCCGAGCAGGCACTCGAAAGAACCCTCGTGCGCGTGCGGCCCCGCGGTGATCACGGGGTACGAGAGCACCTGCCCGTTCGGGCGGAGCCGTGCGGCGTCGCAGCCGAGCGCCTCGGCCACAAACGGCCGGTTCCAGAAATTGCCGTAGCTCGCCGCGAGGTGCCCGCCGGCGGAGAAGCCGATCAGAAAGACCCGATCGGGGTCGCAGCCGTACTGCACGCCCGTCTCGCGC
>URQJ01000272.1 GCA_900549945.1 uncultured Oscillospiraceae bacterium | reverse complement strand
GCCGTGCGGCGTCTGCCCGTCCTGCATCCGCTCGGCGGCCGGGTCGCACCCGGATATCCGCACAGTCACCGGCAGCGGCGCGTCGAATTCGATCAGCGCTGATTCCGTGGAGCAGGTGATTTCGGACGCGTACAAGCGCCCCGAGGAGGCCGACGCGAGCGTCTACCTGTTTTTTATTGAAAACGGCATCTCGGATGCAGCGC
This sequence comes from uncultured Oscillospiraceae bacterium, assembly GCA_900549945.1. GTDB lineage: Bacteria > Bacillota > Clostridia > Oscillospirales > Acutalibacteraceae > Hominenteromicrobium. Next base: position 2,331 of record URQJ01000272.1, on the reverse strand, counting down.
AGAACAAGCTCTTAAAGCTCATTGAAGAACCGCCGCCCGGCGTGATTTTTATTTTCACAGCGCCGTCGGCGGATCTTTTGCTGCCCACAATCCGCTCCCGCGTGCAGACCTTCACGCTGCGCGCGCCGTCCGAGCGGGAGGCGGCGGCCTATGCGGAGCGGAAGGCAGGGCTTTCCGCCGAGGAAGCGCTGGCGCTCGCCGCTTTGCACCGCGGCAATATCGGCCGCATGCTTTCAGACGGCGAAAACGGCCGGGCAATGAAGGCGGCGCAGCTCGCCGAGGCGATTGCGCTCGCTGTTTCGGAGGGCACCGAGCACGAACTGCTCGCGGCTTCGGCGCCGCTCATCAAGGACAAGCCGCTGTTTTTGGAGACGGCGGAGCGCATACAGCTTTTGTTCCGCGATGCTTGCATGCTGAAAAACAACGTGCAGGCCGTGTCCGCCGCGACGCTTGACACGGCGCAGCGGCTCAGCCGCCGGCTTTCCGTCAAAAGCCTGATGGCTTTGTGCGGCCTGAGCGCGCAGTATGCGGGCTATGTGAAGCGCAATGCGAATATGGCGCTGCTCGTCACGGCGTTCTGCGCGAAAATGAGAGAGACCGCGGGCAAATAGCCCGCTTTCGGATATAAGGAGGAACTGACATGGCTGAAGTGATCGGCGTCAGATTCAAAAATATGGGCAAGGTCTATTACTTTGACCCGAACGGCGGCAGGCTCGCCGCCGGCGACCGCGTGGTGGTGGAAACGGCCCGCGGCGTCGAGTGCGGCGAGGTGGCGATGGAAAACCGCGACGTGGCGGACGACACCATCGTGCAGCCGCTCAAGAAGGTGATCCGCAAGGCGACGAAGGACGACCTGCGCCGCGTGGCGGAAAACGAGCTCAAGGCGAAAAACGCCTTCACGCAGTGCGAGAAAAAGATTGCGGAGCGCGGGCTCGAGATGAAGCTCGTCGATGTGGAATACACTTTCGACAACAGCAAGATTTTGTTTTACTTCACGGCGGACGGCCGCGTCGATTTCCGCGAACTCGTCAAAGACCTTGCGGGCATGTTCCGCACGCGCATCGAGCTGCGGCAGATCGGCGTGCGCGACGAGGCGAAGATGATCGGCGGCCTCGGCATCTGCGGGCGGCCGTTCTGCTGCGGCTCGTTCCTCGGCGGTTTCCAGCCGGTTTCCATCAAGATGGCGAAGGAGCAGGGGCTTTCCCTGAACCCGGTGAAGATCTCCGGCACTTGCGGCAGGCTGATGTGCTGCCTGAAGTACGAGCAGGAGGCGTATCTCGACCTGCTGCGCACTACGCCGAAGGTGAATGCCGTCGTCTCCACGCCGGACGGCAAGGGCGTCGTCATCGACCAAAACCTTCTGACCGGCAAGCTGACCGTGCGGCTCGATAAGAGCCCGGAGGCTGCGCCGGGCGTCTACAAGGCGCGGGACGTCCGCGTGATCCGCGACGGGCAGATCAAGCTGAACAAGAAGGAGATCGAGGCGTTCAAGAAGCTCGAGAAGTAAGCGCGTGGGACGGCGGCAGGCTCATCGGCTGTGCCCGCGCTTTGAGCGGCCTGCATTTTCGTTCCGTGCTGCATGACGCTGCGGTGTGCCCCGCGTATCAGAGGCGGAGTACCGGCGCAGCGCGCTGGTTCACCGGTGTGTTGGAGCCTGCCCGGATTCCGAGCGGCTTGTGCAGACCGATACCGCGGCGGGCTTTTGCGAGAGGCTGGGCTTTTGGCTGGGCGGCGGCGCATTTTTAACGCGGCCGTCGAAATGGTTTTAATCGGTATTGTAAATTTTCGGCAAACAGGCGCCCTCTGGGAACATTTTGTCCTTGCATTTTTGCGGATTTGTGCTAGAATGTAGGTATCAAATATATGGAGGTGTCCTGTTATGGCATATACAATCACAGACGCTTGCATCTCCTGCGGCGCGTGCGCGGACGCATGTCCGGTCAGCGCGATCTCCGAGGGCGACGGCAAGTATGTAATCGACGAGGCGACCTGCATCGAGTGCGGTGCATGCGCCGATACGTGCCCTGTTTCCGCTCCGGAGCAGGCGTAATCGTTTGCAGAATCAGAAAAGGGCTGACGCGTTCCGGCGGCAGCTCCTTTTTTGTTTCGGCGGGCTTTCGGCCTGCGGGGAAACCGTGCGGCCGTTTCCGCCTATTTTGAGAACAAGGAGGATCCGCCATGCGGGAAGGTGAACACTGGGAGCCGCTCTCGCCGGGCTGCCGCGTGCTGGTGAGCCGCGCGCACCGCTTTACAACCGATACGATTCTGCTCGCGCACTTTGCCGCGCCGAAAAAGTGGGAGCGCTGCGCGGACCTCGGCACCGGCTGCGGG
>URQJ01000271.1 GCA_900549945.1 uncultured Oscillospiraceae bacterium | reverse complement strand
TATGCACCGCTGTGGCCGATCCGCACGCCGGAAGGGAAGAACGATGCAAAAAGCATCCATCAAAAAGGAACGGCTTTGTTTTTAAAACTGGCGTTTGATCATGGAATGACGGTCGTCGATCAAATCCTTTCCTTGTTAGCGAACCTGACGGTTAAGTCCACAGCAGCTCTGCTGGAAGCAATCCGCCGGGAACTTTCCCCGGAGCTGGCCGCGGAGATCGAGAAATTTTTGGATCAGGCTGATTTTGGACTGCATGGGGAGGATCCAATCTTAAAAGAATGGATTGAAGCCGTAAGTTAGGCATCCGCAGAATAAAACAAAAAATAGGGGAGCGCGTGCCGGCTGCGGTGCGCGCTCCTTGACTTTGCCGGGAATGTGCGGTATGCTTTAGAAAAATGAAAGAGGGGGCATACGCATGCCGTATACACAGACGCCGATTCCCGGCAGAAAGCTGAAAAACACGCTGCCGGCGGGCACGGCGCTCGTCCTCGAGGGCGGTGGCCTGCGCGGGTATTACAGCGCGGGCGTGATGGAGGCCTTTCTCGAGAGGGACATGCTTTTTCCGTACATCATCGGCGTTTCGGCCGGCGCCGCGAACGCGCTTTCCTACATCTCGGGGCAGGCGATGCGCTCGCGCCAGATCATCGAGCACCATGTGGGCAACCCCGCATACGTGAGCCGGCGCAATCTGCTGAAGGGCTCGATGTTCGGCTTCGACTATATCTTTAAGACGGTGCCGGAGCAGCACATCCGCTTCGACTGGGCGGCGTTCAACGCGCAGGAGACGCGCTTTCTGACCGGCGCTATGAACTGCGCGGACGGCAGAACCGTCTGGTTTGAAAAGGAGGAGATCGAGCCGCCGTTTTCGGCGACCGTCGCCTCGTGCTCGGTGCCGGTGCTCACGAAGGTGCAGCACTTCAAGGGATACGATTTGCTCGACGGCGGCACGACAGACCCGATCCCGATCGAGAAATCCGTCGCGGACGGCAACCGCTTTCACGTCGTCGTCCTGACGCGCAACGCCGGCTACAAAAAGGAGCCGCTCGGGTATGCGGGCCTTTTGAAGGCCGTGTTCCGCAAGTACCCCGCGGTGGCGGAGGCGATGCGCCGCCGCCACGAGATCTACAACCGCCAGCTCGCGCTGTGCGAGCGGCTGGAAAGAGAGGGCCGGGCGGCGATCATCCGGCCGCTCGAGCCGCTGCGTGTTGGCCGCACAAGCGCCGATGTCCCGACGCTGCTCGCGCTGCACGACGAGGGCCTGCGCGAGGGCCGCGCCGCCCTGCCGCGTATCTTGGAAGCGCTGCAAAAATCGGTGATATAAAACCGCAGAATAAGGGAGGAAACGAGATGGAACTTTACAGAATGCAGAACAGACGGACTTTCGGCTTTTCGGCCGAGAACCCAACGGGGGAAAAAAGCGGGGGCACGCGCGGCGGAGACTGCGAAAAGCTGCGCCCGTGCATCCAGATTCAGCCGGGTGAAACCGCCGTGCTCTGCGACACGGACGGCCCGGGCATGATTACGCACATCTGGTTTACCGGCTACATCGGCCATTCCTTTGTGCTGCGCGTTTATTGGGATGACCTTGAAGCGCCGTCGGTCGAGGCGCCGGTCTCGGCGTTCTTTGGCTGCGCATACGACGAAAACTTCGCCGACCGTGACGGCCGCTATCCGGTGCTGAATTCCGCGATGGTGCTGGTTGCACCCGGCCGCGGCTACAACTGTTATTGGGAAATGCCGTTTCGGAAGCACTGCCGCATCACGATGGAAAACCGCGGCGGCGAGCCGCAGACGCTTTACTACATGATTTCCGGCTGGCATGGGGAGATTCCGGCCGACAGCGGCTACTTTCACGCCGCCTACCGGCAGGAACATCCGGTGCAGAAGGGGCGGTCGTATACGGTTATCGACGGCATACGCGGCAAAGGCTGCTTTGTGGGCATGAGCCTTTCGGCCGGCATGAACGGCCATAACACCTGCTGGGTCGAGGGAGAGGCGAAGATGTACATCGACGGCGACCGGTACCCGACGATGAACTACACGGGTACCGAGGATTATTTCTGCGGCTCCTATGCGTTCGGCAACGACATTATTCTGAACCGCTACCAGACATTCAGCGGTCTGTACGCCGGACTGTATGCGATTCTTGGCGATACCGATGCGATGTACAACCAGCAGAAGCGCTTCATGCTCTACCGCTGGCATGTCAAAGACCCCGTGTGGTTTGAAACGGACTTCCGCATGACGATCGACAACCTCGGCTGGACGGGCCCGCGCTACGACGACTACACCTCGGCGGCATACTGGTATCTGACGGCGCCCGCCGCGCTGCCCGTCCGTCTGCCCGAGGACCGCGATTTGACTATGAAATGAGGGGAAAGCAAAATGAAAAGAGCTTTGATCGGCGGGTTCCTCGCGCTGCTCGGCACCATCTGGGGGCTTGCGGTTCTCGTGTTTGTGGAGCGCAATCCGGCTTCCGAGTGGTTTACGCCGAGATCGGAAGAGCGTCGTGTAGGGAAAGAGTGTAGATCTCGGTGGTCGCCG
>URQJ01000270.1 GCA_900549945.1 uncultured Oscillospiraceae bacterium | reverse complement strand
GCTGTCTACGCGCGCGGCCTTAAGTGAGTTCGAGCAGATCAGCTCCGCAAAGCCGGCGCTCTTGTGCGCCGGGGAAAACTTCACCGGCTTCATCTCGAAAAGGCGCACGCGGTGCCCGGCGTTTGCGATCTGCCATGCAGCTTCCGCGCCGGCCAGCCCCGCGCCGACAACCGCGGCTGTATCCTTATTCTGCATCGCCGCCCTCTTGCTCGCCGTCCTCCGGCTTGAACTCGTAGGTGCAGTCCGGCGTGACGCAGTACAGCGTCTTTGCCTTATCCTTCTTCTGGAGCAGGACCTTGCCGCAAACCGGGCAGTTCTTCCCGGAGGGCGCGTCCCACGAGACGAAATCGCACTTCGGGTACTGGTCGCAGCCGTAGAACACGCGGCCGCGCTTCGATTTCTTCTCGATGATCTTGCCGCCGCACTTCGGGCAGAGCGCGCCCGTATCGTTGACGATTTTCTTGACCGTCTTGCACTCCGGGTAGCCGGAGCAGGCGATAAACTTGCCGTAGCGGCCGAATTTCACGACCATCGGCTTGCCGCAGTTCGGGCAGATAAAATCGGTCTTATCCTCCTCAAGCTGGATCTTTACGCCGTCCATTTCCTTTTTGGCCTTTTTGAGTGTCTTGTCGAAATCGTCGTAGAAGTCGTGCAGCGTCTCCACCCAGTCGGTTTCGCCGCTCTGCACCTCGTCGAGCTCCTTCTCGACCTCCGCCGTGAACTTCACATTGACGATCTCCGGAAAGCGCTCCTTCATCAGCTTTGTGATGACCTCGCCGAGCTCCGTCGGCTTGAAGGATTTGCCCTCGCGCGTGACGTATTCGCGGCTCGTGATCGTCGTGATCGTCGCCGCATACGTGGACGGGCGGCCGATGCCGTTTTCCTCAAGCGTCTTAATCAGCGACGCCTCGGTGAAGCGCGCCGGCGGCTGCGTAAAGTGCTGGTTGCCCTTGAGCTCGCGCACCTTGAGCGCCATGCCGGCCTCGAGCTTCGGCAGATCCTTGCCCTTCTCCTCCTCCACGTCGCGGCCCTCCTCGTAGAGCACCGTGTAGCCGTCAAAGGCGACGTTATAGCCGGACGCCTTGAAGATATAATCGCCGGCGGAAATCACGGCCTGCGTCGTGTTGAGCACGCAGTTTGCCATCTGGCAGGCGACAAAGCGCTCCCAGATCAGCTTGTAGAGCTTGTATTGGTCCTTCGTCAGCGACGCCTCCACATCCTTTGGCGTCAATGCAACGGACGTCGGGCGGATCGCCTCGTGGCCGTCCTGCGCGTTGGCGCGCGCCTTAAAGTGGCGCGGCTTCGCGGGCAGATAGCTCTTGCCCCAGCGGTCGCCGATGAACTGCACGGCCTCCTGCACCGCGTCCTCGGAAATACGCAGCGAGTCGGTACGCATGTAGGTGATGAGGCCGACGGCGCCCATGCCGGCGATCTCCACGCCCTCGTACAGCTCCTGCGCGGCCTTCATCGTGCGCTTGGCCTGAAAGCCGAGCTTGCGGGACGCCTCCTGCTGCAAGGTCGAGGTGATGAACGGCGGCGCGGGCTGCTTGTTCTTCTTGCCCTTTTTGACGGAATCGACGCGGAAATCTGCCGCCTCAAGCGCCGCGAGGATCGCGTCCGCCTGCTCCTTGTTCGTGATCTTGATCTCGCCGCTGCGGTCGCCGTAGAACGACGCGCCGAAAATACTGCGCGAGCCCTCGGCTGTCAGGCGCGCATCGATCGACCAGTATTCCTCGGGCTTGAATTTGCGGATCTCCTCCTCACGGTCGACGATGATGCGCAGCGCGACGGACTGCACGCGCCCGGCGGAAAGGCCGCGGCGGATCGTTTTCGCGAGGAACGGGCTCAGCGAATAGCCGACGAGGCGGTCGAGAATGCGGCGCGCCTGCTGGGCGTTGACGAGATTGAGGTCGATCGTGCGCGGGTGCGCCATGCCCTCCGTGACGCCGGTCTTTGTGATCTCGTTGAAGGTAACGCGGTTCATATCGCCTGCATCAAGCCCGAGAATATAGGCCAAATGCCACGAGATCGCCTCGCCCTCACGGTCGGGGTCGGTCGCGAGGTAGACGGTGTCGGATTCCTCCGCCGCCTCCTTCAGCTCGGAAACGAGCTTTTCCTTGCCCTTGATGATCGCGTACTTCGGTTTAAAATTGTCTTTCACGTCCACGCACAGCCTTGCCTTCGGCAGGTCGCGCACGTGGCCCATCGAGGCGACGACCTCATAATCGCCGCCGAGGTATTTTTTGATCGTTTTCGCCTTTGCGGGCGACTCAACGATGACGAGCTTGGACATATATCTAGTTCTCCTCTGTCTGTATTTTACGCCGTGTATGCGTTATAATTTACCTTAGTCTGAATTAGTATACAGCATCAAACGGATTTTGTAAACCTCTGGCCGGGATAAGTGCGAATCTTCCCGAAGAGCTCAAGCTCTGTGAGCGCCGCCAGCACAGCGCCTGCGGAAAGTCCCGTTTCCGCCTCGATCGCTGAAGCGTGCTTCGGCGTGCCGCCGAGCGCGCCGAAAACGCGCTGCGCGTCCGGCGAGAACCCC
>URQJ01000269.1 GCA_900549945.1 uncultured Oscillospiraceae bacterium | reverse complement strand
GAGAGCAGGGCGGAGCCGCTGCGCAGCCGCAGCCTTTCACCGGCGTTTCCGGCGAGCAGCCCGCCGGCTAAGCCCCCGAGGCCCATCGCGCCCTGCGTCAGGCCGAGATCCGCGTCGGAAAGGCCGAGCGACTGCACGACGAGAACCGGTATGCCGACGACGAGCGCGGCGGAGAGCACAAGGTTGAACAGCGCGAGAAGCAGAATGACCGAAAGAAAGGCGGGCTTTTCGGCCGAGATAAACCGAAAGCTCTCGCGCAGGTCGCCGGCGGCCGCGGCGAGCAGACCGGCAGATTTGCGGCGGCGCGTGTGGGGGATGCGGATGAAAACCTCCATGACCGCCGAGAGCGCAAAGCAGATGGCGCTGAGAATCAGGATTGGTCGAAGGCCGAACGCGCCGAACAGCACGCCGCCCGCCACGGGGCCGAGCAGGCCGGAAAGCGTGCCGACCATATTGATGACCGCGTTGCCGCGCAGCAGCACCCTCGGCCCGGCCAGAAGCGGGATGCTCGCCTGCACGGCGGGCTGGTAGGCGCCGGCGATGCCGTAGAGCAGCATCAGCGCGGCGGACATCAGCGGCACGAGCGGGACGCGCCCGAGCGCGAGATAAAACACGGCGATCAAAAGTGCGGTGCAGGCGTCCAGCAGAACCATGATGTTCCGCTTATTGACGCGGTCGGCGATCACGCCGCCGAGCAGGGAAAAGACGACCATCGGGACGAACGAGCAGGCCGTCACCGCGCCGAACAGCGCGGAGGAGCCGGTTTCGCGCAGCAGGTGGAGCGGCAGTGCGAAGCGCAGGACGGCGTTGCCGAACAGGGAGATGATCTGCCCGATGACGACGAGCGTGAAATCGCGGCGGAACAGGCGCGGTTTTTCCGGCTGTGGGGCAAAGGTGCTTTTAGGGCGGATGCTGCGGCTTGTGTTCATAAAGTTTTCCTCCATTTGTGTGCAATCGGTTGGTTCTGCGGCGGTGAAATGCCGGAGGCAGCGGGCGGCTTTTCTGCGGCTATTTTCTTCTGAAGAGCAGCGCCTCTATAAGCTGGGCGGCAACGGCGGCGCCGCCTGCAATCAGACAGAGCCTCGCCGCCTTGGAACAGCCGTGTCTTTCGAGCGAGGCGGCGCCTACCATCAGCCCGAGGCCGGCGCAGAGGGAAACCGCTTTTCCCGCGATGCGCACGGGCCGGAAGCGCCATGCCCTGTTTACCGAGCGATCGACCGCACCGGCCGCGCGCTCGGCGGTTTTTTCCACCGCGCTGCCGAAGTGCTCCATCGCGCGTTCGAATCTTTCCTCTGTCATACTGCATTCCTCCTTGAATTTTTCGGTTGTATGTATGGTTTTGATCGAGGCTGTCTGTTAAAAACCAACCGTCGGTTTGTATAATCCTCAAAATAAACTGCTCCGCGGAGCAGCTTATTTTATATGGGGACGTGGCCGCCGGGAATGGCCGCCATGCGGCTCGCCGGCAGCTTCAGACGCGCGGCCGCGCGGGGAGAATGATTCTCACCCCGCCCGCCGCCGGAAATCATCCGCTTGCAGATCGGCCCGCGCCGCGTTTCCGTACAGCGCGGTTCGCTCCGCCGCGCTATGCCGCCGGCGAGGGCGGTATGCCTGCGGTGCGCGCCGGGAAAAGCGGAGAGATGTGAATCACTGGATTCCGGTGTCAGTGCAGAGATCGGCTCATTCCGGCGTGCCACGGAGAAGATTCGTGTAGCGGACGTACGCCTCTGTGATCTCGTCGTCGATGATTTCCAGCCCCATCGACGCGGTGATCCGGCGGAACACCGCGCAGCGCGCGCGCGTCTCCTCCGGCGCGGTGGGCTGCAGCAGCGGGTTCAGCCAGACGTTCATCAGCACCATGACGGCCTCCGCCACGGCGCGGGTGTCCTCGACGTGCAGCGAACCGTCCGCGACGCCCTCGTTCAAAATCGGCTCGACGTATGCGGGCGCGACAAGCTCGTACAGCTCGCGGATGTGGATCGCGAGAAAGCGCGGGTTGTCGAGCAGGTAGGGCACGATGTCCAGCACCTTCTGCTGGTTTGGGTGCAGGATGGAGGCGCGGAAGAGCGCGCGCAGCTTTTCGCGGCCGTTCATGGCCGGATCATCGCGCACGGCGGAGAGCCGCGCCTCGGTCTCCTCGCCGATCCGGCTGCAAATGCGCTCGAAAATGTCCTCTTTCGAGTTGAAGTGGTGGTAGATCGCGCCCTTTGAAAGGTGCGTTTCCTCGAGAATGTCCTGCAGGGAGGTGCCGTCGTAGCCCTTTTCCATGAAGAGCCGGGCGGCCGTGTCCAGAATGAGCTGGACGGTTTCCTCCGGGCATTTGTTTCTTGCCATAGTGTTTCGCCTTTCTTTTTACAAACCGACGGTCTGTTTGTATTATAACAGCACCAATGCGCCTTGTCAACCGGCATTTTCCGGCGTGGCGTATTCGATCCGCTCCGCCGCCGTGCAGGCGCGCAGATCCGGCTCCGTCTCGCGCAGCAGGGGCTCGCTCTCGCCGCGCGGCAGCGTCAGGCAGGGCAGGGGCGCCTTCATCGAGAGGCCGCGCTCCGCCTTGCA
>URQJ01000268.1 GCA_900549945.1 uncultured Oscillospiraceae bacterium | reverse complement strand
AGCTGCCGGCACTTTCCGGCCTCGGCGTCCTGCGGGCCGGCGTGGAGCTCGGCGAGCTGCGGAAAAACCGCATCGAGCCCGCGCACGGTATGTTTATGGCGGCAAAGGCGGCGCAGTGCCGCAGCGTCCTGCACCTTCGGCACGACGACCCGCGGCTGCTCGCGTTTCTGCGCGGCGAGGAGATTACGGCCGAGGGGGTTTCCGGGTATACGGCCGTCGCGGCCGAGGGCGTCGTTACGGGCTTCGGCAAGGCCTCGGGCGGCGTGCTCAAGAACAAATACCCGAAGGGGCTGCGCATCCGCGCCTAAGATTCAGAGAAGGAAACAAAAACTTTTTTGCGGCGTGCCGCTTCTTTGTCTGATTTTTTATGCAGTTTTCCGCGCGGAAACTTGCAAAAAATGCGCCGAAGTGATAGAATAACAAAAAACAGTTTGAAAGAAGTGTTACTATGCAGGAAATCAGAATCGAGCGCACAACGGCGCCCAAGGCGAAGCCGCAGGACGAGAGCAAGCTCGGCTTCGGCAAGATTTTTACGGATCACATGTACGTGATGGAGTACAGCCCGGCAAAGGGCTGGCACGACCCGCAGATCCTGCCGTATCAGCCGATCTCCCTCGACCCCTCCGCGATGGTGTTCCACTACGGTCAGGAGATGTTTGAGGGCATGAAGGCCTATAAGACGGACGACGGCCGCATCCTTTTGTTCCGCCCGAACAAGAACATCGAGCGTGCGAACAACTCGAACCGCCGACTCTGCATTCCGGAGATTCCGGAGGATGATTTCCTGAACGCGATCAAAACGCTTGTCGCCGTCGATGCAGACTGGATTCCGACGCGGCCGGGCACGTCGCTCTACATCCGCCCGTTCGTCATCGCGACGGACCCGTTCCTCGGCGTCCGCCCGTCCGATACCTACAAGTTCATCGTGATCCTCTCGCCGGTCGGCGCGTACTATGAGAGCGGGCTTGACCCGGTGAAGATCTGGATCGAGGACGACTACGTGCGCGCGGTGCGCGGCGGCATCGGCGAAGCCAAAACCGGCGGCAACTACGTCGCGAGCCTTGCGGCGCAGATGAAGGCGCACGACGAGGGCTATTCGCAGGTGCTCTGGCTCGACGGCGTCGAACGCAAGTACATCGAAGAGGTCGGCGCGATGAACATCTTCTTTAAGATCAACGGCACCGTCGTCACGCCGAAGCTGAACGGCAGCATTTTGCCGGGCGTCACGCGCGCTTCCTGCATCGACCTGTGCAAGCTGTGGGGCCTGCCGGTCGAAGAGCGCAAAATCTCCGTCGATGAGCTCGTCGAAGCGGCGCGCACCGGCGCGCTCGAGGAGTGCTGGGGCAGCGGCACGGCGGCGGTCATTTCGCCGGTCGGCCACCTCCGCTTCGAGGACGAGGTCATGCAGATCGCGGACGGCGGCATCGGCGAGATCAGCCAGAAGCTGTACGACATCGTGACCGGCATCCAGACCGGCAAGGTCGAGGACACGCTCGGCTGGACTGTCGAGGTCAAATAAGCATAGAACACAGAAAGGCCGGGCTTTTGCCCGGCCTTTTCCGATATACAGGGAATGGAGGCTATTCCATGCAGAGATATAATTTGATCGCTGTTTTCGGCCCGGATGAACGGACGCTTCTGCTGTGCCGGCGGTGCCGAGATCTCTATAAGAGGCTTTTGAATTTCGTCGGCGGAAAGATCGAGCCTGAAGAGGACGGCCTCGACGCCGTCTAACGCGAGCTGCGGGAGGAGACGGGCATCGCGCGCGGGACATCGGGCACATACTCGAGCACGTCGCACGCTACCGCAGCCGGGTACTCTCATAGGCGGATGAGCGGGGCGGTGTAGTCGAGCCCGGCAGGCCGCCGCTGCGCGGTGCACAGCGCGTAGATGTCGTCTGCGCGCGCTTCAAGATCGAAAATGCGGCGTGCCTCGGCGGGGCGCGTTTTTAGATCGGCCGGGCGCATGATATACGGCAGAGACGGCGAGGCGGCGCGGATCAGCTCTGCACCGCGCGCGGTCATACCGAGCACGCGCAGATACGGCGGCGCCGCGGGCAGGTCATCCGTCAGGCCGAGGTACGCGGCAAGCACGATGCGCCGGATGCGCGCGTGGCTGTAGCGCTTCGTTTTTACCGCGTCGTACAGCGCCTCGAGCGTCTGCGCCGTGCCGGCCGCCGCACGGATGCGGTTTTCGATGCCCTCAGCAGTGTCCGGCACGCGGCGCAGGACTTCGCCGGATATCGTGGAGAGAAAGGCGAGGATCGCGCGCTCGAGATGCCGCAGTTCGGCGGGATACTGCCCGGCCTCCTGTAACGCACGGATACGCGATGCGGTCTCCGCAGGCACATAGGGGGAAATATCCTGCATTTCGCCGCTCATGCGGCGCAGCAGACTCGCTGAGGCGAAGCGGCCTCTGGCTGTGCTGCCGTCATGACCGACGGCGATGCGCCGCAGCGTGCGCGGCTCGAGCTTCCCGCCGGTTTTAAGGATCGCCTTGTAGTATTCGATGCCGAGAATGTTGTTCGGCTGTGCACAGAGCGCGGCACAATCGGCGCCGAGCGCCTTTTCGACGGCGCGCGCGCGTGCGGCGGCAAAGGG
>URQJ01000267.1 GCA_900549945.1 uncultured Oscillospiraceae bacterium | reverse complement strand
GGACGGTACTTTTCCGCAAGCCAGATTGAAACGTACCACCAGTGCCGCTTCCGCTATTTCTGCCGCTACGCCGTCGGCGCGAAGGAGCGCCGGCCCGCCGAGCTCGACGCGCTCGAGTACGGCAGCCTGATGCACTATCTCTTTGAGCAGGTCATTGGCGACCGGGAAAACGACGTGACCGAAATGCCGGCCGAGGCGCTCGAGGGCCGCGTGAAAGGCTGCATCACCGCATATGCGGACGAGAATATGGGCGGCTTTGCGTCGCTTTCATCCCGCGAGAAATACCGCTTCGGCCGCATGGCGCGCACCGCCGTGAAGCTGATCGGCCACGTCGCCGAGGAGCTGCGCGTCAGCCGCTTCAAGCCGGAATACTTTGAGTTGCAGCTGCAGGGCGGCACGCCGTTCCCGCCGCTCAAAATCCCGACGGAAAACGGCATGGTGCTGGTCGGCGGCGTGATCGACCGCGTGGATCTGTTCGAAAGCGGCCGCGGCACGTACGTGCGCGTCGTCGATTATAAGACCGGCTACAAGGATTTCAAGCTGACCGACGTGCTCTACGGGCTGAGCCTGCAGATGCTCATCTACCTCGCGGCGCTTTCGGAAAATACCGGCCTTCTGCCGGCCGGCGTGCTGTACATGCCGTCATTCCTCACGACCGTCAATTCCGATAAGACAGAGAGCGGCGAGAAGCTCATGCAGGAAGCGGAGAAGAATCTCCGCATGAACGGCGTGATTTTGCGGGATATCGAGATCGTCCGCGCGATGGAGGCGGACATCGCCGGGCGGTTCATCCCGGTGACGCTGCTCAAAAGCGGCGAGCTGCGGCAGAGCACGGCGCTCGTGAGCGAACCGGCGCTGCGCCTTGTAATGCGCTATGTCGAGCGCCTGATCGCGACGATGGCGCAGACGCTTCTGCTCGGAGACGTCGCCGCCGAGCCGCTGATGCACAACCTGAACGCCTGCGCGTGGTGCCCGTACACGGCGGTGTGCGGCTCGGAGCGCGCGGAAGAGACCGCCGCACGGGTCTCGATGAAAAATGACGAGGTGCTCGCGCGCATGGAAATGCAGGTGAAAGGAGGGAAAACCGATGGCGGCACGATGGACTGACGCACAGCTCGACGCGATCCGTGCGCGGCGCGGCACGGTGCTTGTTTCGGCGGCGGCCGGCTCGGGCAAAACGGCCGTGCTCGTCGAGCGCGTGATCGAGCGGCTGACCGACGAAGAAAGCCCGACAGACGCGGACCGATTGCTCGTCGTGACGTTTACAAAGGCCGCGGCCGCCGAAATGCGCGAGCGCATCGAGCGCAGGCTTTTGGAGCTGATCCGGGAGCATCCCGAAAATGCCCGCCTGCGCCGCCAGCAGCTTCTGCTCCAGCAGGCGCAGATCTGCACGGTGGACAGCTTCTGCTCGTCGATCGTGCGCGAGTTCTTCTACCTGCTCGGCGTCGCGCCGGATTTCTCCGTCGTGTCGGACAAGCAGCAGGAGGAGCTGATGGCTGAGGCTGTCTCCGAGGTGCTTGCGGAGCTGTATGACGACGCCGATTTTCAGGCGCTTTCCGACAGTCTCAGCGGCGACAAGAACGACACACGGCTGATCGGCGCGATTTTGAAGCTGTTCACCTATACGCGCAGCCACCCCTTTCCCGAAAAATGGCTGCGCGACATGACCGATATGCTGGATGCTTCCGTGCCGGCGGGGGAGACCGCATGGGGCAAAACGGCCCTGCGCCACGCGGGCGAGGTGCTCGATTTTGCGCTGCGGCTCTCGCGCGACGAATACGAGCTCGCGTCGGAGAGCGCGGAGCTTTTGAAAGCATACGGCGACGGCATCCTCGCGGACATCGCGCTTTTGCAGGGGCTTTCGGACCTCGTAAAGGCGGGCGGCTGGGACGACGTCTCGGCGGCCTTCCGCACGCTCGCCTTCGGCAAGATCGGCGTGTACCGCGGTGCGGACAGTGTGAAGGAGCGCATCAAAGCGATGCGTGAAACGGTCAAAAAGGAGGTCGGAAAGCTCCAAAAGCTCTTCATCTCCGACGACGCGGCCTGCCGCGCCGAGATCGGGGCGATCCGCCCGCTGGCTGAAACGCTGGCGCGCGCCGTGCTGCGCTTCGACGCGGTCTACGGCGAAAAGAAGCGCGCGAAAAACCTGGTCGATTTCAGCGACCTCGAGCACCTCGCGCTGCGGCTCTTCCTCGAAGAAACGCCGGACGGCTTTCGCCGCACGGAGACGGCGCTGGCAGTCGCCGCGCGGTTCGACGAGGTGATGACCGACGAATATCAGGATACGAACGACGCGCAGGACTACCTGTTCCGCGCCGTCTCAAAGGACAACGGCAACCGCTTCATGGTCGGCGACGTGAAGCAGAGCATCTACAGCTTCCGGCAGGCGATGCCCGACATCTTCATCGGCTATAAGGACGCGTTTCCGCGCTACGACCGCGGCGCCGATACATACCCCGCGACCGTCGTGCTCGACCGCAACTTCCGCTCCCGCGAAAACGTGACGGAGAGCGTCAATTTCGTGTTTTCGCAGCTCATGTCGCGCGCGTGCGGCGGCGTGGATTACACGGGCGGCGAAGCGCTCGCGGCCGGCGCCGACTACC
>URQJ01000266.1 GCA_900549945.1 uncultured Oscillospiraceae bacterium | reverse complement strand
GCAACGCCGGTGCCGGCGGCCTCTGCGGATTACGTGCTGCCCGAAAGTAGCGTGCGCCGCATCGAGGCGTGGGAGCTGTATGGGCTGAGCCGGTGGGAATGCAATGTGGCGCGCAATGAGATCTACGCGCGGCACGGCCGCATTTTCCGGGATGAGGAACTCGCCGCCTATTTTGCGTCGATGCCGTGGTACACGCCGTCCGTAGACCCCGATACGTTCGATGCGAACGCATCGGAGCGGCTTTCCCAGATCGAGCTGGACAACGTGTATCTGATCCTCGAGTATGAGGAAAGCACCTTTATAGATTGAACGCGCCCGCGGCTGGGGGAGAGAATATGGAGACGGGGTATAAAAAATACAGGCCGTTTGAGCCGATTCATTTTCCGGAGCGCACGTGGCCCGACCGGGTGATCCGCCGCGCGCCGCAGTGGTGCAGCGTCGATCTCCGAGACGGCAATCAGGCGCTTGTCACGCCGATGAACCTGCACCAAAAGGTCGTCTTTTTCAAGCTGCTCGCAGAGATCGGCTTCAAGGAGATCGAGGTCGGCTTTCCGGCGGCCTCGGAAACGGAATTTGAAACGCTGCGGTATCTGATCGAGGAGAACCTGATTCCGGACGACGTGACGGTGCAGGTGCTCGTGCAGGCGCGCCGCCACCTGATCGAGCGCACGTTTGAGGCGATCCGCGGGGCGAAAAACGTCATCCTGCACTTCTACAATTCCACGTCGGCCTTACAGCGAAAGGTCGTCTTTGACACGGACGTGGCCGGCGTGACCGCGATCGCCGTGGAGGCGGCTTCGCTGATCCGCACGATGGCGGAGGCGATGCGGCGGGAATACCCGCAGATGCGCCTGCGCTACGAGTATTCGCCCGAGAGCTTCTCCGGCACCGAGGTCGAAAATGCCGTTTCGATCTGCGACCGCGTGCTCGAGGCGCTCGGCGCGTCGCCGGCGGAGAAGGCGATTATCAACCTGCCGAACACCGTGGAGCTCGCCACGCCGAACTGCTATGCCGATCAGGTCGAGTACGTCCACACGCACCTGCGGCATCGGGACTGCGCGGTGCTCAGCATCCACCCGCACAACGACCGCGGCACGGCGACGGCCGCGGCGGAGCTCGGCGTGATGGCCGGCGCGGAGCGCGTGGAGGGCACGATTTTCGGCAACGGCGAGCGCACCGGCAACTGCGACCTGATGAACCTTGCCATGAACCTCTACGCGCAGGGCGTAGACCCGGCGCTCGATTTTACGAATATGCGCCATATCCGGCGCGTGTACGAGGAATGCACGCACATGCGCGTGCACGAGCGGCACCCGTATGCCGGCGAGCTCGTTTTCACAGCGTTCTCCGGGTCGCATCAGGATGCGATCAACAAGGGCGTCACGTACATGGCGAAGAACGGCTCGAAATACTGGGAGGTGCCGTATCTGCCGGTGGACCCCGCCGACCTCGGCCGGCAGTACGAGCCGATCATCCGCATCAACAGCCAGTCCGGCAAGGGCGGCGCGGCGTTTGTGATGCAGCGGTATTTCGGCTACACGCTGCCGAAGCAGATGCACGCGGAGTTCGGCGCGGCCGTGCAGGCGGTCTGCGACCGCGAGGGGCGCGAGCTGAAGGCCGAGGAGGTCTATCAGATCTTCCGGCGCGAATACCTGCGCGTGCACGCGCCCTACGATCTGAAGCGCTACCGTCTCTTTGAGGAGAACGAAAAGCTCGACCGTGTGCTCGTCTATTTCGACGGCGTGCTCTCCGTGAACGGGCGTGACCGCCAGCTTTCCGGCCGCGGAAACGGCCCGATCGACGCGTTTTTCAATGCGCTGAGCACGGTCGGCATCGCGGGCTACCGGTTCGTTTCCTACAGCGAGCACGCCGTTTCGACCGGCGCGGACTCCAAGGCCGTCTCGTATATCGAGCTGAGCCGCGGCGACGAGACGATTTTCGGCGTCGGCCTCGACCACAACATCTCGCTCTCGTCGATCAAGGGCATCCTCTGTGCGATCAACCGCTTCGAGCGCCGCGCCGGGGCGGAGAATATGCGAACGGAATAAATGAAAAACGAACGGGTTCGGCCTTGGCGCATGCCAAAAGCCGGGCTCGTTCGCTCTGCTTTTAAGGGATATGTATGCTTTATGCAGATCAGGCCATGGGCGCGCGGTCCGCGCCTTTTTCTCTAAAGCGCGGGAAGTGAAGCCGCAGGATGCGCTTTGCGGCCGGTTTTTCCACAAGGTATGTCGCGAGTATGGCGACGGCCAAGGAGGCGGTCCAGAACAGCGCGGTGTACTGGATCTGCCACGCAAGGTGCCACGGCTCGCCGTTTGCGGACTGCGGCCACGCGAAAGCATTCGCCGGGGCGTCCGGATAGGGCGGCAGGCGCCACGCCTTACATTGCAGCAGAACCGTCATGTGCCAGAGGTACAGGTTGTAGGAGATCAGCGCGGTAAACCGGGTGGCGCGGTTTGAAAAAATCCACTGCACGGCGCGGCAGGAAAGGCCGAGCGACAGGATGAATACGCATGCGGCCGCCGAGAACAGAAACCGGAAATCGACCTGCCAGCGCTGGACGACCGGCGCGCGGTTGAGGCCGTCCTGTAACATGCAGACGAGCGCGGCAAAGGAGGCGGCGCACACGAGC
>URQJ01000265.1 GCA_900549945.1 uncultured Oscillospiraceae bacterium | reverse complement strand
GTTCAGCACAGCCGCCAGCGTGCCGCAGCCCGAGGCGGAAAGCAGCATCGCCGCCGCAAGGCCGGCCGCAAGAAATCGCTTCCCCTTATTTTTCTGCATGACCGTCTCCCTCCCCCCGTCCGGCCGAAAGGCCGCGCTTCTGCCGCGCGGCGCGGGCGGGTGCTTTTCCTTTAGTATAGCAGGCCGCGCGGGTTTGTCAACAAAAATCGGCCGGCGCCCGCAGAAAGTGGGGGCACCGGCCGATTTCATCTCAATAGCGGTTGTCGAACACACGGGTCGATTTTTTCTCGCTGCGCGGCAGCTCGCCGATCGCCACCGGCTTCGGGACGATCGTCAGGCCGACCTTCGCCTTGAACGTGCGCTGCACGTCGAGCGCGACAGCGTCGCGGTCCGCGCCCGCGTCCGTCTCGAAGAACAGCGTCATGATGTCCTTGCCGTACAGGTGGTCGATCATCACCTGATACTCGCTCGAAACGCCCGGGATGTCGCGCAGGACGTCCTCGATCTGCCCGGGGTAGATGTTTACGCCCTTGACCTTGACCATGTCGTCGCTGCGGCCGATCAGGATGTCGATGCGCGGGAATTTCGAGCCGCAGGCGCATTCGCCGGCCATGATGCGCGTCAGGTCGTGCGTGCGGTAGCGGATCAGCGGCGCGCCCTGCTTTCTGAGCGTTGTGATAACGAGCTCGCCGTATTCGCCGTCCGGCAGCACCGCGCCGGTTTTCGGGTCGATGATCTCGAAATAGACGAAATCATCCCAGTAATGCATGCCGCACTGGTGCGCGCAGCTCATGCCGATGCCCGGGCCGTACACCTCGGTGAGGCCGTAGATGTCGTACAGCTCGACGCCGAGCTCATCCGCAATGCGGCGGCGCATCTTGTCGCCCCAGCGCTCGCTGCCGATAACGCCCTTTTTCAGGCGGATCGTATC
This sequence comes from uncultured Oscillospiraceae bacterium, assembly GCA_900549945.1. Lineage (GTDB taxonomy): Bacteria > Bacillota > Clostridia > Oscillospirales > Acutalibacteraceae > Hominenteromicrobium. The sequence continues at coordinate 1,717 of URQJ01000265.1, read as the reverse complement.
GCGGATGCCGCGCTTCTCGATCTCCTCGGCGAGCAGCAGCGCGTAGGACGAGGTGGCGCAGAGCACCGTGCTCCCCAGATCCTGCATCATGCGGATCTGCTTGTCGGTGTTGCCCGGGCCCATCGGGATGACCATCGCGCCGAGCTTCTCCGCGCCGTTCTGAAAGCCGATGCCGGCGGTCCACAGGCCGTAGCCCGGCGTCACGTGGATGCGGTCGCGGTTCGTGATGCCCGCCATCTCGTAGCAGCGCTTGAAAAGCTCCGCCCAGTCCTCGACGTCCTGCCGCGTATAGGGGATGATGACCGGCGTACCGGTCGTGCCCGAGGACGAGTGGATGCGCACGATCTCCTCCTCCGGCACCGCGGCGATGCCGAGCGGGTATGCGTCGCGCAGCTCCTCCTTGTTCGTAAAGGGCAGCTTTTCAAAATCCGCCTGATCGCGGATCACGTCAATACCGTCGAATTTCTTCTGGTAGAAGCCGCCGGGCAGCGCCTTGAGGCGGCGCATCTGGCTCTGGATCAGGCCGAGCTGTTCCTGTTTCATCATCATAATCGTCAAGTCCTTTCTGATTTCAAAGCAGCGCACCCGCGACGGCGAGCGCGGCGGCGACGAGTGCGGCAAAAAGATCGCCGCTTTTAAATGTATAGCGCCGGCTCTGGCTCTCCCGCGTCCGCAGCGTGAAGCCGCGCATTTCGGCGGCCGCCGCGGTATCGTGAATGCGGCCCACTGAGGAAATCAGCAGCGGCATGCACAGCGGGAGGATCAGGCCCAGCTTCTTAAAGGGATTCTTCGTGTCGAACGCGACGCCGCGCGCGGTCTGCGCCTCCATGATGCCGGAGAGCGAATCCGCAAAGACCGGGATGAAACGGATGGCGGTCGTCAGCGTGAAAGCGTATTTGTACGGCACGTGCAGGCGCTGCACCAGCACGCCGGAGAGGTCGCTCATCTGCGTCACCGAGAGCAGCAGCGCGAGCGGCATCGTCGCGCCGATCAGCCTAAGGACGAGGCGCAGGCCGGTCATCACTCCGCGGTCGGTCACGAGGAGCGGCGGCAGCGAAAGGAGCGGCGTGCCCGTGCGCACGAACAGGAGTTGCAGAACGAACAGGAAAACCGAGATTTTCAGAAGCCCCTTCAGCATGCCCGCCGCGCGGTCGAACACGCCGCCGAGCGCGCCGAGCAGCAGGTCGCAGCCGATCAGGAACACGAGAAACGCGGGGTTTTCCCCGAGAAAGCACGCGGCGCAGATGCAGACCGAGAGAAAGATCTTCGTCAGCGGGTCGAGCCGGTGCAGCACCGAATCGCCCGGCTTGTAATCGAGAAAGCCCTTCATGCCGACACCCCCTTTTTCCGCGCCGCGCGGACTGCGGCCTCCATCTCCTCCACAGTGTCCGCCGGCGGCAGGCAGTCCGCAAGCCGCAGCGAGAGCTGCGTGATCTGCGGCGGCAGGACGGATGCCTGCCGGAGCACCGCTTCATTCCGAAATACGGCGCGCGTTTCACCGTCGAGCAGCAGCGCGCCGTCCCGCAAAACGAGCACGCGATGCGCAAAATCGAGCACGAGCTCCATATCGTGGCAGACCATGACGACCGTTGTGCCCGCCGCGTTGAGCGCCTGCACGCGCGCCATCATCGCCATGCACTCGCGGTAGTCGAGGCCGGTCGTCGGCTCGTCGAGGATCAGCACCTCGGGCTCGACCGCGATCAGCGACGCGAGCGCG
>URQJ01000264.1 GCA_900549945.1 uncultured Oscillospiraceae bacterium | reverse complement strand
CTGCGCCGACCTGATCGGCGTGGGGCGCGCGCTTTTGAAGGACGCCGGCTGGGCGAGAAGCGCCCTTGGCGGCGAGCGATAGGCGGACGCAAAAAAGGGCGGGCGCCCCGGTTCACGGGATGCCTGCCCTTTTGCGCTGCACTTAGAAATAGACGACCTGATTCTTCTCGGCGCTCTCGAAGATGGCCTCCATCAGGCGCATCAGCTCGCGCTGCTGGTCGTGCGTGACGATCGCCTCGGCCTCGCCGTTCACGACGGCAGCAATGTTGCGGTAGTAGTCGTGGATGTCGGAATCGATGCGCTCGAGCGGGTATTCCTTGATCGTCTCCGGCGTGCGGGGGGCCATCGTCTTTGTGAGGCCGGCCGCCGTGACGATCGGCACCGCGTCGTGCTTTTCGTCGCTCGTCGCGACGATGATCTTGCCGTTGATGTCCCAGTCCTCGATGACGGCGCTGCCGTTCAGGCCGAGGATATACCAGCGGGGCAGGTCGATGAAGTTGCTCGTGCCGACCTCAACGGTGAATTTCACGCCGTTGTCGTACATGAAGATCGCGGTGAAGCCGTCGTCGACCTCCTCGTTCGTGACGTTCGAGAGCGTCGCGTAAACGGAAACCGGCATCTTGCCCATCATCATATTCATCTGGTCGAGCAGGTGCACGCCCCAGTCGAGCACCATGCCGCCGCCCTGCGCCTTCGTGTTGCGCCAGTCGCCCGGGATGCCGCGCGAGCCGTGCACGCGGGACTCGATGCTGAAAATACGGCCCATTTTGTCGGATTCGTAAATCGCCTTCGCAATGCGGAAATCCTCGTCCCAGCGGCGGTTCTGGTGCACCGTGAAGCAGACGCCGCAGCGGTTCGCCGCCGCGATCATCTCCTCGAGGTCCGCCGTGCAGAGCGTGACGGGCTTTTCGCTGATGACGAGCTTGCCGGCCTCCATCGCCTGAATGCAGACGGGCTTGTGCTGGTCGTTCGGGATAGCGACGGTCACGGCGTCGATCGTGTCGTCGGCGAGCAGCGCCTTGAGCGAGGGATACGCCTTGATGCCGTTTTCCTCAGCCGCGGCATTGCGCTCGGGCAGAATGTCGTATACGCCGGCGAGCTCCACCACGCCGGGGATCTCCTGCAAACGCTTCGTGTGCCAGCCGCCCATACCGCCGTAGCCGATGACGGCAACTCTTACAACCTTGGACATAATGTTGATACTCCTCTCTGAAATAAACGCACGCGGTTCGATAAACCGCCAATCTGACACCATTATAACGAATTGAAGCAAAATTGCAAGCCCTTTTCCGAATGTTTACAAATAATTTTTATCGGGCGGCCGTTTTTTGGTGCAGACGGCGCCCGCGCATGGCGATTCGTGCCCGTCCGTTTGCAAATCCTGCCGGAAAACGAGGGCGGCCTTGCGTTTTCCCGGGCGGTATGCTACGATAGAAAAAAGGCAAAGAATCACGTTTTGGGAGGACGAACCGATCATGAAAATGTCATTTCGATGGTACGGCAGCGACGACAAGGTGACGCTCGAGAATATCCGGCAGATTCCGGGCATGGAGGCGATCGTCACCGCGGTGTACGACGTGCCTGCGGGCGAGGTGTGGAGCCGCGAGAGCATTGCGGCGCTGAAAAAGCAGGTGGAGGACGCGGGCCTTCTCTTTGAGGTGATCGAGAGCGTGCCCGTGCACGAGGACATCAAGCTCGGCAAGCCCGCGCGCGAGCGGTACATCGAGAACTACTGTGAGAACATCCGCCGCTTGGCAGAGGCGGGCATCCGCTGCATCTGCTACAACTTCATGCCGGTCTTTGACTGGACGCGCACGCAGCTCGACCATAAGCTGCCCGACGGCTCGACGAGCCTCGTCTATTATAAGGAACAGGTCGAGGCCGTGAACCCGCTTGAGAGCGACAGCGACCTGACGCTGCCCGGCTGGGACGCGAGCTACACGCGCGAGGAGCTGAAGGCGGTCGTCGCCGAATACAACGCGATGACCGAGGAGGATCTCTGGGCGAACCTCACGTATTTCCTCGAGCGCATCATCCCGGTGGCGGCCGCGTGCGGCGTGAACATGGCGATCCACGAGGACGACCCGTGCTGGAGCATCTTCGGCCTGCCGCGCATCATCACCTGCGAAAAGAATCTCGACCGCTTTTTGAAGATCGTCGATGACCCGCACAACGGCATCACGCTCTGCACCGGCTCGCTCGGGTGCAGCGCGCAGAACGACGTCGCGCACATGGCGGCGAAATACGCGGCGATGGGGCGCATCCATTTCGTGCACGCGCGGAACGTCGCCGTGCTCGAAAACGGCTTTGAGGAGCGCGCGCACCTCTCGAAGTGCGGTTCGCTCGATATGTACGCTATCTTGAATGCGCTCTATAAAAACGGCTTTAACGGCTATATCCGGCCCGACCACGGCCGCATGATCTGGGGCGAGACGGGCCGCGCCGGCTACGGCCTCTACGACCGCGCCCTCGGCGCCGCTTACCTGAACGGCCTGTGGGAGGCGATCGCGAAGCGCGGCTCGAACGCGGAGCGGTAAAACCGAAATAGGCGTGAACGGACCGCGCCCGCGGCTTTGCGGCGCGGTCCGCTTTGCGTGTGCACGGCCTTGTCCGCGGCACAGAGCGTCGGCCGCAGGCTGTTCTGTCTGC
>URQJ01000263.1 GCA_900549945.1 uncultured Oscillospiraceae bacterium | reverse complement strand
CCCCGCCGAGGCGGAGGCGCACGCCAAGCTCTCCGGCGACGATGCGGACCGCCTGCACGCGCTCTACGAAAAGGCGCGCTACAGCGCCGAGGGCTGCTCGAAGCAGGACGCCGCCGGCCTCTAAAATCGGGAAATCCTCCCCAAAAAACACAAGGCGCCCGGTACAGCTTTTCTGCCTGTACCGGGCGCCGTTTTTATTTTAAGTATTTGCCGATCACGGGATGCAGCCTGCGGATGTAAAAGACGATCAGGCCGTTCATCGAGAGATCGTACAGGATGAAAACCGCATTCACCAGAAGCAGCAGCACCGGGACGAACGCCCACCCAAACGGCAGCATCTCCTCCATCGGGATACCGAGCAGCCAGACGGCAAGCCCTGTCTCCGCGAGCGCGGCCGCGTTAAAGACCAGCAGCTTCACCACCCAGCGGAGGACCCGCCCGCGAACGCGGGAGAACAGCCCGTAAAGCACCGGATAGTAACCGAAGAACACGATGTAGAACAGCGCCGCTTCGCGGTCCGGCACGATGAGCGCCGAAAGCAGGCTCACAGCGGCGTAGACCGCAAAGCCGTGCCGCACGCCGATCTCCGCAACGACTGCGATCAGAAAACAGCCGGCCACCGCCGGCAGCGCGATCGTCGCGACCGGGATGATCCCCGTCAAAAACAGAACGACGACGGACAGCGCGGCAACGACGCCGCAAAGCGCGATTTTCTGTGTATTCCTGCGCATGGTCACACGCCCCCGGTCAGCAGCACGGAACCAGATCGCCGCCCATGCACTCGCAGCAGCAGTCGGCGCAGATCAGCCCCTGACAGACGTCGCACGTGTTGCAGCCGCCGACGTTCGCCGTCCCCATATTGGGGTTATAGCCGCCGTACACGCCGCTGCGCTGGTTCATCGCCTGATTCAGGGCCGCCTGATACTCGGGGTTGCCCGGGTCCATCTGACATGCGCGCGTGAAGTGCTCTTTCGCCTCCTCCAGCCAGCCGCGCCGAAACAAAACGGTGCCCTTGAGGAAATACCACTCGGCATTGCGGCTCTCGACCGGCACGCCGTTCAAAAGCTGCTCCGCATCCGCGATGCGGCCGGACATGATATAGCTGCGCACGTCGCTGAAACTTGAGGCGCCGCTGCTGCGCGAGCCGCCGGACGTATAGCCGCCGCCCGCCGTGCGGTTCTTGCGCTGCGCGACGATCGTGTCGTACGCCTCGTTGATCTCCTTCATCTTTTCGCTCGCCAGCTCCGCAAGCGGGCTGTCTGTATACTGGTCGGGATGATATTTTTTCGCAAGCTTTCTGTAGGCGTCTTTTACTTCCTCGTCGCTCGCCGAAGCCGAGACGCCGAGAACCTTGTACGGATCTGTCATACCCTAAATTTCCTTTCCCTTTCGTGCGGTACGCTTTGTGTGTAAAAACAGGATCTCCCGCTGGATTTCCGGAAGGCCCTGCCGCAGTATATTTTCGAGAATGCCTGTAAACTGCCCTGTAGGCAGCAGGTTGACGGCCGGCGCGACCATCGCGAGCGAGCCGTTCAGAACGGCGTTGCACTCGAGCTCTGCCTCGCCGCGCTGCGCCTTGGGCAGCTCGCCGCCGGCATACGCCGAAAGGCCGAGCTTTTCGACGAACGGGTTGAAGCTCCTGCCCTGCAGATCGTCCGGAAGATCGTCCGCCGCATCCATAATATAGACCCAGCGGCCGAGAAAATACCCGAGCTGCTCGAGAACGGCCTTTTCGGCCGCCGTTTCCCCGAGCTCGCCGCAGACCGTGCGAAGCATTTCCGCGGTCGGCGCGGCGCAGGCGTCGAGCGAAACGCGCTCCGCATGCTCCGCCGCCCGCTGTTCGTCCATCATTTTCTGCGCGGCTTCCGCCATAAACGGAAAATCGGCCGACGCTTTTTTCAGGGCGCGCCGGCTCAGCGCATACAGAAAGCGCGCCCCGAGCGATTTCACCGCGCTTTCATCCTCTATGTTGTCCCGGAATTTATACGCCGTCATGATGACGGAAAGCGCCGCCGCCTTGTGAAAGCACGATTCCGCATAGGCGTCTCCGTTTTTCGGGCAGACATAGGTGCATTTTTTTAACGGGTTGCAGGTGCACCGCCTGCGCTCCGCCCGCATCTGCGCGTCGCGCTGGTTCAAAGCGAGCAGCGCATAAAACGTGCAGTCATAGCTGAGCGTCATGCGCATCAGCGGGCCGTAATACCTGCCGAGCGCCCGGCAGAGCTGGCAGTAAACGCCCTTGTATGCGTCGTATTCCTTGACGAGCATTTCGCCCTTGAACGGACGCACATATCCAAACATCGCCGAACGCTCCTTTCCGATGTTTATTGTACTCGATTCGCAAAAAAATGTGTTGAACAGATTGTAAATATTAGCGTGAACCGCGCGCCGCCCGGCTGATGTCGATCACGCGCGAAGCCCAGTCCCGGTAAAAGTCCGCCTCGTGCGACACGAGCAGCACTGTACCCGGAAACGCCGCGAGCGCCGCCCCAAGCGCCGACTTGGCCTGCACGTCGAGGTGGTTTGTCGGCTCGTCCAAAATCAAAAAGCTGTGCGGCCGCTGTGCAAGCAGGCAGAGCTTTACCTTCGCCTGCTCGCCGCCCGAGAGCGTGCCCGCCGGCTGCATCGCGTGCTTCGCCGAAACGCCGCACT
>URQJ01000262.1 GCA_900549945.1 uncultured Oscillospiraceae bacterium | reverse complement strand
AAACAAGCTGAGGGTATCGAAAGCGCTACCCTCAGCCCATTACATCCGTAAAATTACTTTCTGTTGAAGATGGACATGATGTCCGAGAACGTATCGTCGTCATCGACAACGCTCGACGCGGCGCGGTCGCCGGCCGTCGAAGCCGTCGGCGTGCCGAAGAGCTCCGCATCGCTGATCGCCGGTGCGGCGGCCTTCGCGTTGTTCTCGCCGTTCATGCCGTCGAAGCCGGTTGCGATGACCGTGACCATCATCTCGTCCTCCATCGAGTCGTCGAACGCGGCGCCCCAGATGATGTTCGCATCCTCGCTCGCACGCTCGGTGATGAGTTGGGAAGCGGTATCGATCTCGTCGAGCGCGATATCCGGCGAGGACTTGATGTTGATGATAACGCCTCTTGCGCCCGCAATCGCGGTCTCGAGCAGCGGGCTCGAAATCGCGGCAATCGCGGCCTGCTCGGCCTTATCCTTGCCGGCCGCACGGCCGACGCCCATGTGCGCGTAGCCGGCGTCCTGCATGATGGACTTGACGTCCTCAAAGTCAAGGTTGACGACGCCCGGAATCTGAATCAAATCGGAAATGCTCTGCACGCCCTGACGGAGCACATCATCCGCCACGCTGAACGCGTTGGCGAGCGTGATGCGCTGCTCGGAGACGAGCTTCAGGCGCTCGTTCGGGATCACGACGAGCGAATCGACGTGCTTGCGCAGCTCGGCGATGCCCTTCTCGGCCTGCTCCATGCGGCGCTTGCCCTCGAAAGCAAACGGCTTCGTGACGATGCCGACGGTCAGCGCGCCCATATCCTTCGCGACCTCCGCGACAATCGGCGCGGCGCCCGTGCCGGTGCCGCCGCCCATGCCGGCGGTAACGAAAACCATGTCGGCGCCCTTGAGCGTGGCGGCGATCAGCTCGCGGCTTTCCTCGGCGGCCTTTGCGCCCACCTCGGGCTTCGAGCCAGCGCCCCTGCCCTGCGTGTTCTTCTCGCCGATCTGCACGCGGGTCTTGGCCTGCGAGCGGGAAAGAGCCTGACGGTCTGTATTCATGCAGACCAGCTCAACGTGCTGCACGCCGGCCGAAACCATGCGGTTCACGGCGTTTCCGCCGCCGCCGCCGACGCCGACGACCTTGATGGTCTGGGGAGATTCTTCAAGCATGTTATCGATTTCAAAAGGCATAGTGATTTGTTCCTCCTTGATTTGGTCTCCGGCAGCTTGCGGCCGCGGGGATTCCTTCGCTTTATGCAGAACTGCCGCCGGAAGTTTCGCTGGGCGACAGAAAATATCCGTCTTTTCAACTCGTGTAAAGCCGATGCACTTTACACGCCGCGTATTATCCTGCAAAAAATCTGTGGCTTATACAGTATAATCTAACACTTTTCTGTTAAAAATGCAAGACGAAAGATGCAAAAAAACTGCCATCCGGCAAATATTTTTACTTTACAGCGATTTTTCGCGGGAGCATGGCCCGCCTTCCGTTCAATTTGACATAAAACCGGGATGAACCGGCTGGAAATGACAGGGAACCGCGCGTTATTCGCCGTCTGTTCCGTCGTCTGCGGCCGCGCCGTTCTCCCCGTCCGCCGCGGCGGAAGCGCTGTCCTCCGAACTGCTGGAAGCAAGCTCGCGGCCCGCGATGCCCTCTCCTTCCGAGGTTTCGCCGCCTTCGAGCGTTTCACGGAAAAAAGCCTTGTTTTTCTCGGCCGCCACCGTGAGGTCGATCTCGCCTTGGGTCTCCTCGGTAAGGTCGCCGTCCTCCTGCATTTTTGCCAGCATGCCGATGCCGAACATCGTCTTATACTCCATGTCGTTCGTGTTGCCGAACCGGAACACGATGCGGTCGTCGTACGTCATCGTGATATCGTACTGGTTGCGCAGGTCGATCTCCGTGATGCCCTCGAGGCCGTGCTCCTGAAGCTGGGCACTGATCTGCCCGAAGAGCTTTCCGGCCACTTCCTCCTGAAACTCCACCTGCCCGCTCGGCTCTTCATTCACCGGCGTGCAGCCGTGCACGACGGCGCTGCCCTGCGCAGGGCTTTCGGCGATCTCCAGCACCTTGCCGGTGCGGCTCACATACAGGTAGCCGCCGCTTTCCCGCTCGATGGAAAACGCCGTTTCCGCCTCTGTGATGACGATCTCCACCGTCGAGGGGATGTGCTTTTTGATCTCAACGCTCTCGATGTACGGGAAGCGGTGTTCGAGCGCCTCCTCCCGCGCGCCGGTTTCGAGCAAAACGAGGTTATCACCCTCGGCGATGCTGCATACACTTAGGATATCCTCCTGCCTGTAGGCCTCCCCGCCCGTGACCGTGACCGTGCCGACGCGGAAGAAAACAAAGGTACACAGCAGAACCGCACCGATCACCACCGCCAGAAAGGCCGATATGTAAAAGATGACAAGGGCTCTGCCGCGCGCGCGCCGGTCCATTTTCACTTTCTTTTCCGCCGGTTTCCGCGGTTTTTCGCCGGATCTTCCTGCCATTTTTACGTCCTCTCCTTTCTTCTTTTCACAGCGCGGCGCCGCGCCGAAGATTTTCAAATGCCGTTTTGCTGAAATTTTATATCCTGTAGACCTCTGCGCCGAGGCTGCGGAGGTTTTCCTCAAAGCGCTCGTAGCCGCGGTCGATGTATTCGGGGTGCATGATCTGCGTTTCGCCCTGCGCCGCAAGCCCCGCCGCAACG
>URQJ01000261.1 GCA_900549945.1 uncultured Oscillospiraceae bacterium | reverse complement strand
TACGCGGCTCGGCCTGCTGGTGCAGGCGGCCGTCGTGCTGTGCTGGGCGGTGCCGGCGAGCGGCGTCGCGTGGACCGTGCCGAAGGCGCTCGCGCTCGTGCTGATGATCGTTTGCGGCGCCGTCGTGTTTTTCGCAATGTTTCTTTTGAAGGCGGCGTGCACGTTCTTCACGACCGAAAGCGTCCAGTTTCTCGATATTTTCACGTACGGCGCGCGGCAGTTCGGCCGCTACCCGTTTTCGGTCTACGGAAAACAGGTGCTGTGGGTTCTGACCTTCGTCGTGCCGCTTGCCTTGTTCCAGTATTACCCGCTTTTGTATCTCGTGGGCCGCTCGTCCGCCGCGTGGCTGATGCTGCTGCCGCTCGCGGCCGCGCTGGTGCTCGTCCCGTGCCTGCTGCTCTTTCGCTTCGGCGTGAAAAGGTACAAGTCAACGGGGTCGTAAAAAACAGCCCGGGCTGTTTTTATGGCGGTGTGTGCGCTTCAGCGCGCGGTGTAATACTGCGCCTGCGCGTTCCACAGTGCGGCGTACTTGCCGCCGGCGTCGCGCACGAGCGTTTCGTGCGTGCCGCGCTGAATGATGCTGCCGCGGTCGAACACGGCGATGCTGTCGCAGAAGCGGCAGGAGGAGAGCCGGTGGCTGATGTAGACGGCCGTTTTGTCGCCGACGATCTCGTTGAATTTCTCGTAGACCTCCATCTCGGCGATCGGGTCGAGCGCGGCGGTCGGCTCGTCGAGCACGACGAACGGCGCGTCCTTGTAGAGCGCTCTTGCGAGGGCGATTTTCTGCGCCTCGCCGCCCGAGATCTGCACGCCGTTTTCGTCGAAATCCTTGTAGAGCTTCGTTTCGAGGCCGTCCGGAAGCTGCGAAAGGCGGTCTCCGAAGCCGGCCTTTTGCAGGCAGGCCTTGGCGCGCTCGGGGCTGTACTGCACGGCGGTGGCCACGTTCTGGCCGAGCGAGAAGGAGAGGAGCTGGAAATCCTGAAACACGACCGAGAACAGCGCGATGTACTCGTCGTAGTCGTACTTGCGGATGTCGATGCCGTTGAGCAGAATCGTGCCCTCCGTCGGGTCGTAGAGGCGGCACAGCAGCTTGATGAACGTCGTTTTGCCCGAGCCGTTTTCGCCGACGACCGCGAGCCGCTCACCGATGCGGAATTTCATCGAAACATGGCGCAGGGCGTAGTCCTCAGCGCCGGGGTAGCGGAACGACACGTCGCAAAATTCTATCTCGTAGTTCCGGTCGCTGCGCTTTTCGGTCGTCAGGCTGCCCTGATACATCTCGTTGGGCGTGTCGAGAAATTTGAAGGTCTGGCGCAGGAAAACCGCGTTCGCGCGGAGCTCGCCCCATGTGGAGACGAGCGTGCCGACGCTTTCGGAAAGCGCGGTGATCGCGCCGACATACTGCGCGACGCTGCCCACCGCGAACGCGCCGGCCCACGCCTTGAGGCAGACGAACGCATAGGCGAGGCCGGTGAAAACCGCTGAAACGGCCGCCGCGGCGCCGGCCCACAGGCCCATCGGGCCGCGCGCGCATTTGGCAAAGGTGCCCTGCGTGCAGAATTCATTGACGGTGTTCGCGTAGTGCAGAAGCAGGCGGTCCTGCCGGTAGATGCGCGCGTCGGGCGCACGGCAGCGGTCCCGCATGGCGGTGATGTTGAAGATAAAGAAACGGTTGGTTTCCTTGGCGCTGCCTGTGCTTCGGGCGACCCACATGGCGCTCTTGGTTCGAAAAACGGGGGAGAGGAAGCTGACGCCGAGCAGAAGCAGCAGCGCCAGCGCGGTGATGAGCGGATTGTTGAGCGCGGCGAGCGCGCCGGCCGATGTGGGCACCGGCTCGGTGAAGAGCGTCACGGAAAGTGCGGCGGCGCCCAGAATGCCGAAAACAGGCTGGATCAGCTTTTCGAGATACCAGATCGGGAGTATCAGGCCGTGACCGAACCAGTTCGTGTTCTGCCAGATCTGAGAGAGGAGCGTGTGCGTCTGCGGCGCGTCGGCCGCCTGAAAATCCATCGAAAGCATCTTATCGATTTGGATAAATAGGTTGCTGTGATAGACGGTGTGCTCATGAATCTCCTTCCAACGCCGCAGCAGCGCGGTTACGGCGGCGAGTGCGGCAGTCACGGCGATCGTCAGCATCACGAGCTCTGTCAGGCGCTCAGGGCTGCGCGCGCCGGCAAGCTCGTTTAAGATCTGCGCCGAGAAGTAGATCGGCACATACGGTGCGAGCGCAGAAAAGGCGCTGTACAGTGCGGTGGAGAGCAGCAGCTTCGGCGCATACCGGTGCCAAATCTTATAGGCGCGGCATGTGGCGTGCAGCGTTTCCCAGAAGCCTGCGGCGGCTTCATCCTTCTTCGTTTTCATTGAAACAAACCTCCCCTTCCCGGTAATAGCGGCTCTGCACTTCGAACAGTTCGGCGTAGCGGCCGCCCTGTGCGAGCAGGGATTCGTGCGTGCCCGCCTCCGCGATCCGCCCGTTTTCGAGGAACAGGATGCGGTCGCAGAACCGCGTGGAGGCGAGGCGGTGCGAGATGTAGAAGGCGGTGCGCCCGGCGGTCGTCGCGCTGTAGTGCAGGTAGAGCTCGTGCTCGGCGATCGGGTCGAGCGCGGCGGTCGGCTCGTCGAGCACGATGACCGGCGCGTCCTTGTAGAGCGCGCGGGCCAGCATCAGGCGCTGCATCTCGCCGCCCGAAA
>URQJ01000260.1 GCA_900549945.1 uncultured Oscillospiraceae bacterium | reverse complement strand
ATACGAGATCTATGCCGTGACTGGAGTTCAGACGTGTGCTCTTCCGATCTATGGGCAAGTCCCTTTATGAAGCGAGCCCCGCGGCAAAGGCGGTGTTCGATACGGCGGAGCAGCTCCGCCCGGGCACGATCGCCCAGTGCTTTGAAAGCCCCGTGGAGGAGCTGAGCATCACGAAGAACACGCAGCCGTGCCTCTTCTGCGTCGATCTCGCGGCGGCCGCGGCGCTGCGCGAGGCGGGCGTCACGGCAGACGCTGTAGCGGGCTTCTCGCTCGGCGAAGTGGCGGCGGTCACGTTTGCGGGCGTGTTCACGGTAACGGAGGGCTTTTCACTCGTCGTGAAGCGCGGCGAGGCGATGCAGGCCGCGGCCGAGGCTGTGGACAGCGCGATGGCGGCTGTTTTGAAGCTCGAAAACGAAAAGGTGGAGGAGCTCTGCCGGATGCATCAAGGCGTTTTCCCGGTCAACTATAACTGCCCGGGCCAGCTCGTGGTGGCGGGCCTCAAGTCGAGCCTTGGCGACTTTATCGAGGACGTCGCGGCCAACGGCGGCAAGGCGGTGCCCTTAAAGGTGAGCGGCGGCTTTCATTCGCCGTTTATGGAGAGCGCGTCGGTCCGTCTGGCAAAGGTGCTCGACGGCATGGACGTGAAAGCCCCGGCCGTGCCGGTCTACGCGAATTACACGGCGGAGCCGTACGCGGCGGACACCGTGAAGGCGCTGCTAACAAAGCAGGTTTCTAGCCCGGTGCGCTGGCAGCAGACCGTGGAAAAGCTGCTGGCGGACGGTGTGGACACATTCATCGAGGTCGGCGCGGGCAAAACGCTCTGCGGCCTGATCAAGCGCATGAGCCGCACCGCGAAGATCTACAACGTGGAGGATGCGGCGTCGCTTGCGGCGGCGGTCGCGGCCGTCAGGGAGGAAGAAAAATGAGTTTGAGTGGAAAAATCGCGCTCGTCACGGGCGCTTCCAGAGGCATCGGCCGCGCGATTGCGCTGCGCCTTGCCGCAGACGGCGCGAACGTCGCCGTCATCTACGCCGGCAGCGCCGAAAAGGCGGAGGCCGTTTGCGCGGAGATCCGCGCGCTGGGCGCTGAGGCGAAGGCGTACCGCTGCGACGTCGCGTCGGCGGAGGCCGTCAAGGAGACCGTCAAGGCGGTCACGGCGGACCTCGGCAAGATTGACATCCTCGTCAACAACGCAGGCATCACGCGCGACAACCTCGTGCTTTCGATGAAGGACGAGGACTACGACGCAGTGCTCGACACGAACCTGAAGGGCGCCTTCAATATGATCCGCGCCTGCTATTCGGGCTTCATCCGCAAGAAGAGCGGCCGCATCATCAACATCTCCTCGGTGTCCGGCATCATGGGCAACGCGGGGCAGGCGAATTACGCGGCCTCGAAAGCCGGCCTGATCGGTCTGACGAAGTCGGTGGCGCGCGAGCTTGCCTCCCGCGGCGTGACCTGCAACGCGGTCGCGCCGGGCTTCATCCAGACGGACATGACGGAGAACATCGGCGAGGACAACACCCTGCGCACGATGATCCCGCTCGGCCGCATGGGCCAGCCGGAGGACATTGCGGCGGCGGTGGCGTTCCTCGCGAGTGACGCGGCGGCGTACATCACCGGCGAAGTCCTGCGCGTGGACGGCGGTCTCGCCATCTAGGCGGGCGCGGCCCGCGGCGGATGTCCGCGTAGTCGCTTGCGTGCGCAAGCTCATTTTCGCGGGAAACCGGCACGGAGGTCGCGTTCTTCGGGCGCTTCCGGGCGGGCACGGCGGGCGCGGCCCGCGGTGAACGTCCGCGTAGTCGCTTGCGTGCGCAAGCTCGTTTTCGCGGGAAACCGGCACGGAGGTCGCGTCCTTTGGGTGCTCCCGGGCGGATACGGTAGGCATATGGATACAAGGGGCCTAGGCCCTGCTACAGATCATACAGAAAGGAAAAAGGAAATGGAAAGAAGAGTTGTGATCACGGGTCTCGGCGCGGTGACGCCGGTCGGCAACGACGTGGAGACCTTCTGGGAAAGCCTGAAGGCCGGCAAGTGCGGCATCACGAAGATCACGAAGTTCGATTCCTCGGACTACAAGGCGCATGTTGCGGCGGAGGTCAAGGATTTTGACCCGCTTCTTTATATGGATAAGGGCGAGCTGCGCAAAAACGACCTGTTCGCGCAGTTTGCGATGGCGGCGGCCACGCAGGCCGTGAACGACAGCGAGATCCTCGGCAAGATCGATCCGGAGCGCTTCGGCGTGTATTTCGGCTCGGGTATCGGCGGCATCCAGACCTTTTCGAACCAGATGACGATGCTCAACGAAAAGGGTCCGAAGCGCGTTTCCGCGTACTTCATCCCGATGCTGATCGCGAACATCGCGGGCGGCAACATCGCGATCAAGTTCAACGCGCAGGGTTCCTGCCTGCCGATCACGACCGCCTGCGCCACGAGCAACAATGAGATCGGCGAGGCGTACCGCGCGATTAAGCACGGCTATCTCGACGCGATCATCGCGGGCGGCGCCGAGGCGGCGATCACGCCGATCGGCGTGGCGGGCTTCGGAAACATGACGGCCCTGACTCCCTGCCCCGACCCGGAGGACGCCTGCTGCCCGTTCGATAAGCGCCGCAGCGGCTTTGTCATGGGCGAGGGCGGCGCGGCACTGATCCTCGAGGAGTACGAGCACGCGAAGGCGCGCGGCGCGCGGATGTATGCGGAGAT
>URQJ01000259.1 GCA_900549945.1 uncultured Oscillospiraceae bacterium | reverse complement strand
CGTCGGGCTGGAGGCCGCGTATCTCGACCGCTGTCCCCCCGAGCTTTCGGGCGGGCAGCGGCAGCGCGTCGCGATCGCCCGCGCGCTTCTGATGCAGCCGGCGCTTTTGATCGCGGATGAGCCGATCGCCGCGCTGGACGTCTCGATTCAGGCGCAGATCGTCAACCTGTTCCGCGCCCTGCAGCGCGAAAACGGCTTCACGCTGCTGTTTATTGCGCACGATCTCGCGATGGTGGAATTTCTCTGCGACCGCGTCGGCGTGCTCTGCCGAGGCCGCCTCGTCGAAGTCGCGCCCACAAAGGCGCTGTTTCAGAACCCGCTGCACAGCTATACGAAGGCGCTGCTCGATTCGATCCCCATCCCGGATCCGCGTCTCGAGCGCGCGCGGAAGATCGCACCGTACCGGGACGCGCCGCTTCCGGGCGGCGCTCTCAGAGAGGCCGCGCCGGGTCATTTCGTGCTTTTAGAGGAGGGGTTCGATGCGCTGTAAAAAAACACTCGCCTATTTCGGCAAAAAGCTGCTGCTGTTTCTCGTCAGCGTGTTCGTGCTCTCCGCCGCCGTTTTCTGCATCTCCCGGCTCGCGCCCGGCGACCCGCTCGTCTCCTACTACGGCGACCGCGCCGAAAAGATGAGCCCCGAGGAGCGCGCTTGGGCCGAGGAAAAGCTCGGCCTCACCGATTCGATCCCGGTGCAGTACGCGCGCTGGCTCGAAAACGCCCTGCACGGCGATTTCGGCATTTCCTTCAAATACAAGCAGGACGCGGCGCAGGTCGTTCTGGGGCGCATCGGCAACACACTGCTGCTCGGCGGCACGGGCTTTGTGCTGACCTTTTCGCTCGCGCTGCTGCTCGGCGTGCTGTGCGCACGGCTGGAGGACTGCCTGCCCGACCGCATTTTGTGCAGACTCGGCACGTTTTCGAGCTGCATCCCCGAATTTTGGCTCTCGCTCGTTTTGCTTCTGCTCTTCGCGGTCTATCTGCGTGTTTTGCCGAGCAGCGGCGCGTACACGGCCGGAAAGGCGGGCGATTTCGGCGACCGGCTTTGGCACCTGATTCTGCCGCTGACGGTTGTGGTTCTCGGGCATTTGTGGTATTATGCGTATATGATCCGCAGCCGCCTGCTCGAGGAGGTGCGCGCGGACTACGTGCTCTTCGCGCGCTCGAAGGGGCTTTCGCGCCGCACCGTGCTTTTCAGGCACTGCCTGCGCAACGCCCTGCCCGCTTTCCTGAGCCTCGCGGCGGTCTCTGTGCCGCACGTGCTCGGCGGCACCTACATCGTCGAAACCGTGTTCTCCTACCCCGGCCTCGGCACGCTCGCCTATGAGAGCGCGCGGTATCAGGACTACAATCTCCTGATGCTCGTCTGCATGCTCTCGGGCGCGGTGGTGATCCTGTGCGGCATCGCCGCGCAGATCATAAACGAGCGCCTCGACCCGCGCCTGCGGGATATGGAAACGGAGGCGGTCGCATGACGGACCCGCGCTTCACGATCGTCGGCATGCGGTCCGCGGCGGCTGCGCCGGCGCCGAAAAAACAAAAGACGCGCCGCAGGCGCCCCGTGCTCGCCGCCGCGCTGCTGCTTCTGATTCTGCTCGGCTGCGCCTTTGCGGAGCTCATCATGACAAAGGACCCGACCTACATGGATCTCGCCCATTACAGCGCGCCGCCGAGCCGCGAATTTTTATTCGGCACGGACGCGCTCGGCCGCGACATCTTCTCGATGATCTGGTACGGCGGGCGCATCTCGCTTTTGATCGGCCTGCTTTCGGCCGCGATCTCCGCCGCCATCGCGATTCTGCTCGGCGCGCTGAGCGGCATGGCGCCCGCGTGGCTCGACGCACTTCTGATGCGCTGCACCGAAATCTTCCTCAGCGTGCCGAATCTGCTCGTCGTCCTCTTTCTGCAATCGATCCTCGGCGAGGCCGGCGTGCTGAGCCTCTCGCTCGTCCTCGGCGTTACAGGCTGGATGAGCATGGCGAAGGTCGTGCGCACCGAGGTGCGGCAGCTCCGCAGCGCGGATTTCGTCACGGCCTCAAAATGTATGGGCGGCGGCTTTTTCCATGTCCTCTGCGCACACCTGACGCCGAATTTCCTGCCCTCCATCCTCTTTATGGCGGTTATGAACATCCGCGGCGCGATCGTCGCTGAATCGACACTGAGCTTCATGGGCATCGGCCTGCCGCTCGAGATCATCTCGTGGGGCAGCATGCTCTCGCTCGCCGAGCGCGCGATGATGAGCGGCGCGTGGTGGATCATCGTGATCCCCGGCGCGTTCCTCGTCGTGACGCTGATGTGCGTCACCGAGCTGAGCAATGCACTCAGAAAGAGCCTCAGCCGCAGGCACAGCAATCTTTAACCCTTTGAAAGGACCGATACCATGACTCTCACGGAATTTTTCAAGGAAAACAAAAAAGCGGCGATTGCCTTTTCCGGCGGCGTCGATTCGGCTTACCTGCTCTGCGCGGCCCTCAAAAGCGGCGCGGACGTGCGCGCCTATTACGCGAAATCCGCCTTTCAGCCGCAGTTTGAACTCGACGACGCACGCCGCCTCGCTGAAGCGCTTTCGGCGGATATGCGTGTGCTTCCCCTCGATGTTCTCGCCGACGAGGCGGTCGCGGCAAATCCCGCCGACCGCTGCTACCACTGCAAGAGGCGCATCTTTTCGGCGATCGCGGCCGCGGCGGCGGCCGACGGCTACACGCTGCTGCT
>URQJ01000258.1 GCA_900549945.1 uncultured Oscillospiraceae bacterium | reverse complement strand
ACCGTGACGCGCACGCCCGGGCGCACGGCCGCGGCAAGCGCCTCCGGCACGGTATAAGTGAACGGCTTATCGAAACGGTAGGTCGTGTTCTCGACCGCCAACTGGGCGAACAGCAAATTCAGGACTCCTTCGGGTTATACGTTTTCTTCTTCGGTCTCCGTCTCGATGATACGGACCTTGTCGTCTACAAAATCCTGCACGGCGAGGTCGACCGGCTTCTCGACGAGAATCTGGTTGTTTTCCTCCGCCTTTTCCACGATCTCACGCGCGCGCTTCGCGACGGCAATCACAACGGAATAGTAGCTCTTGTGCGGTGTCTTGATGATGTTCGAAGAAGGTTTAAGCATGGTTCAAAATCCTTTCAGCAATATTGTTTTCGCGGGAAACACGGAGCTTCTCCGCGGTTAAGATGGCTTCGATTTCCGCCGCGGCCTGCTCGACCGTGTCGTTGACGACGGCATAATCGTAATCCTTTACGCAGCGGATTTCTTCCTCCGCCGCCTGCAGGCGCTTTCTGACCACCGCGTCGGCCTCGGTGCCGCGGCCCCGCAGGCGCTTTTCAAGCACCTCGAGCGACGGCGGCAGGATAAAGAGGCTCACGCAGTCGGGCGCGGCGGTCTTGATCTGCCGGCCGCCCTGCACCTCGATCTCGAGCACGACATCGTGCCCGGCATCGAGCCACGCCTGAATCGGCGCCTTCGGCGTGCCGTAATAGTTTTCGCAGTATTCGGCGTATTCCAGCATCGCGCCGCCCGCGATATTCTTCTGGAACTGCTCCCTTGTGATGAAATGGTAGTGCACGCCGTCCTGCTCGCCCTCGCGCGGCGCACGGGTCGTCGCGGAAACCGACATGCGCAGGTTCGCGTTGCGCTCGAACAGCGCCTTCAGAATCGTGCCCTTTCCGCCGCCCGACGGTGACGAAACGACGATCAGCAATCCTTTTTTCATAGTTTTACCCCGGCCCTTTCAGGCCATCCTTTCCGCAAAGGCCGCGCCGCAGCTTTCCGCCAAAGCGCCGCCCTCCTTTTTCCCTTCATTTCTTTTCCCTGCGTCCGCTACAGCGCGCTTTCCTCCGCGTCGTCCGCCGCCCGGCCGCCGAAGCGGTTCGAAACGGTTTCCGGCTGCAAGGCCGAAAGCACCACGTGGTCGCTGTCCATGATAAGCACCGTGCGCGTCTTGCGGCCGCAGGTCGCGTCGATCAGCGCGCCGCGCTCCCTCGAATCCTGCACGATCCGCTTGATCGGCGCCGATTCCGGGCCGACAATCGCGATCACGCGCTCGGCAGACACCATGTTGCCGAAGCCTATATTGACAAGCTGCATGACTTTACAGCTCCTTCCGGTTTACTCGATGTTCTGAATCTGCTCGCGGATTTTCTCGATCTCCGCCTTGATGTCAACGACCATGTAGGCGATCTGCGAATCGCTCGCCTTCGAGCCGATCGTGTTCGTCTCGCGGTTCATCTCCTGCACGAGAAAGTCCATCTTGCGCCCGGAGGGTTCCTCGGCGCCGAGCAGCGACTTGAGCTGCTCGAAATGGCTCCTCAGGCGCACCGTTTCCTCGGCGACGGCCACCTTATCGGCGAAAATCGCGGCTTCGGTCAAAATGCGCTGCTCGTCGATCGCTGTGTCGCTCAATACCTCGCGCAGCTTCATTTCCAGCCGCTCGCGGTACGCTTTCACCGTTTCCGGCGAGCGCGCCTCGATCTTCCCGACCAGCTCGAGGATCACGGCGGCGCGGGCCATCACGTCCTCATAGAGGCGGCTGCCCTCGGTCTCGCGCATCGCGATGAACGCGTCCACGGCCTTTTCCGCCACCGGCTGAACCGCCGCCCAGATGGCCTCCTCATCCTCGGGCGCCTTGTGCACCGAGAAAATATCGGAGTAGCGGGACAGCGAATTGACCGTGACCGTATCGGGCAGCTTGTAGCGCTCGGTGATCTCCCGCAGCGCGGCGATATAGCCGGCGGCGAGCGAATGATTCACGCTGACGACCACATCGGCGTCCTCCAGCGTTTCGATGCTGAGGAACAGGTCGATCTTACCGCGCGCAACGCGGCTCTGCACGTAGCTTTTCAGCTTATCCTCGAGAAAGCCGTAGCCGCGCGTCACGCGGGGCGAAAACTCGAAATATTTGTGGTTGACCGATTTCAGCTCCACCGTAATGCGCCTGCCGCCGACGGTTTCCTCGCAGCGGCCGTATCCGGTCATACTCTTCACCATTTGGATCATCTCTTTTCCTTGCATTATTTCGCCGGGCGCATACCGCAAAAGGACACACGAACCGACTATAATCCATTATCAAGTTATTTTACCATTTTGATGCGGAAAATGCAACCTGTACGGGCAGAAATTCGGAATTTTCTGCATGAAAAGGGGCCGCAGGGATACCTCATCCCCACGGCCCTGCCCTTACGTGTAGTGCACGATCGCTTCCATCGGCGCTTCGGCGTACTGCTCGAGCGCCTCGAAGCCGCGCAGCCGGAAAAAATCGTAGAAATCCGGAAACGCGGTGCGAATGCGCCGCGCGCCGTGTACCTCGCCGAACGACGCGGCGGCGCGCAGCAGCGTGTCGAGCACGAACACGGTCTCTGCATCCGGCTTTTCGGCGGCAAAATCGGTGCGCCCGCCCACGGAAAAGCCGTAGACGACGAGCGCGTCCGCCTGAAGTCCGGCTGCAACATAGCCGAGCTCGTCCGCGCTGTCCGTCATCAC
>URQJ01000257.1 GCA_900549945.1 uncultured Oscillospiraceae bacterium | reverse complement strand
CCTCGTATGCGTCTGTGCCGACCGAATAGCCGGGAAAAAGTGTTTTCTGCATTTTAAAAGCCTTCTTTCTGTTATTTGCCCTTGCACGCGGGGTGCGCCTTGATGTATTTTCTGTTTTTATAAACGCCGGCCGTGAGGAACGGGACGACGACGATGGCGATGGCGAGGTAGCCGCAGTAGCCGTAACCGTATTTGATGATGTTCGAGAGGCCGATGAGAGAGATCGTCATCGAAAGAACAATGATGAACGCGGATACAATCGCGCTGCGCGCCGGCGCCGAGCGGATGCGGCGGAACAGCGAGAGGTTCTCAAAGCGTGCGACGAAGCCGAAGGTCGTCGTGACGCCGGTGGAGATCAGGCACAGCAGCAGGCAGACGCCGTACACGGCCGTCAGCCACGGCATGCCCATCTCGTCGCAGACCGTCAGTGTCGGCAGCGTGTTGCCGCCCTCGACGCCCGTGTAGACGCTCTGCCAGGAAAGCAGCATAAAAACGGAGAGAACCAACGCGACGGTGTTCATCACAAAGGAGATCCACATCGATTTCGAGCAGCTCTTCTGGTCCTTCAGCGGCGTGCCGCAGGCGATCATCGTCGGCAGCGTCACGCACTGGAATCCGGCGTAGGTGAAGCTGTTCAAAATGGCCTGCGGCACATTGCCGAAGCCGGTCTTTTGGAAATCGGCGGCGAGCACATCGAAAAGGTTTCCGCTTTTCACGGTGCCGACGGCGTAAATCGTGATCGCCGTGATGAGGATTGCAATGCCCATGTAGGTGCTTGCCATGCGCACCAGCGACGCGCCGAAGATGGTCAGCGCCAGAACGAGCAGGCCGACCACCGCGATGCCGGCGTAATAATTCAGGCCGAAATACTGGTTCAGCGCAGAGGCCGCGCCGGAAATTGCAGCTGCGACCGCCATCAGGACCATGATGTAAAAGAAAATCTCGAAGAGAATGTACAGCTTATCCAGCGGGTGATACAGCGTCTTGAAAAGTTCCTTATAGCTTGTCAGGCCCCGCGTGTTGTACATCAGCATCGCTTCGCGCATGGTCATGCACAGAAGCAGCATGGCGATCACCGCGCTGACCGAACCCATCCAGCCGAGGCCGACGTAATAGGTGTTCGCCTGATTGCCGGTAGCGAACCCGCCGCCCGCATGCGCGGAAAACAGCACGGCGCCCACTGAAAACGCGAGCATAAAGGGGACCTTTGCGGATACTTTTTCTTTCATTTGTTCCATTCCTTTCCTAAAGGGGGAGATTTCACCCGGACAAAACAAAAAGCCCTTTCGCCTCCGCTTTCCGAATCATCCGGCAAGCAAGAGACGAAAGGGCAGGCCTTCCGCGGTACCACTCTTATTCATTCACATTGTTGAATGCACTCATCAGGATACTGACATATCCCCGCACTGTAACGGGCGCGCCCGTCCGCGTCTAATTTTAATTCGACACGGCCGCTCGGTGGTGAGTTCAACGCTTCCGCCAGCTTGATGCCTCGCAGCAACCGGCACTTCTCTGAAAGGGCTTTCACGTTTACTAATCCACGTCTCTGCGTTTCGTCCGTTATTTTAGCGCAATCGTCGGTGAATGTCAAGTACAGATATAAAAAATTTTTTATTGAATTTTCACAAACAGCCCTTCACCGGTCTTTAACGCATCCTTTGCCTTTTAAGCGCATATTTTGGCATAATTTAAAGCCCGGCGCACAGCGTATTGCGCAAGCATACTGCGCAAAATGTCCTGTCCCATCACACCTCCGCCGCTCCATATCGATAAAATGCCGGCATAGCATCTCGCCGGCACAAAGGCGCTCCGCCCCGCCGCACCGGTTCAAGTATGGCGTCGTTTGCGGCCGGGCGAGGCGGCTGGGCCGCGCCGTCCGGCGGGGCGCAAATCCGCTCGCTGCAAAAAAAAAGAAAGCCTCTTTCGAGGCCTTCGCATTTTATCGGTTTTCCGCCATGACGCCGACGAGCCTGTGCGGCACGTACGGCTCCTCCAGATACGCGAGCTCCTCCGCACGCAGGCTGAGGGAAACCGAGCGCACTGCGCCGTCGATGTGGCTGCGCTTTGTCGCGCCGACCACCGGCGACGCAACCTTTGTGAGCAGCCATGCGAGCGCAATTTCTGTCATCGACACGCCGCGCTTTTCGGCAAGCTCTGCGACGCGCCCGATGATCACGCCGTCCTGCTCCGCCGTGGCGTCGTACTTGAAGCGCGCATAGCTGTCCGTCTCCAAGCGCTTGGAGGTTTCGCCGGGGCGCTTCGACAGGCGTCCGCCCGCCAGCGCGCTATAGGGCGTCATCGCGATATTTTCCTCCCGGCACAGCCGCGCCATTTCCCGCTCCTCTTCGCGGAAGATCAGGTTGTAATGCCCCTGCACCGAGACGAATTTCGGGAAGCCCTCCCGCTCTGCGATGGCGTTCGCCTGCGCAAGCTGGTAGGCATAGCAGTTTGAAATGCCGATAGCACGCACCTTGCCCGCCTTTACCGCATGGCTGAGTCCCTCCAAAATCTCTTCAATCGGCGTGGCATAATCCCACATATGGCAGATGTAGAGGTCTACATAATCCATGCCGAGGTTCTGAAGGCTCTGGTCGAGCATGCGCTGCACATGCTGCTGCCCGGTCACGCCCGCCTCGATTTCGGCCGCGCTGCGCCGCGGGAATTTCGTCGCGACGACGATCTCCTCCCGCCGCGCAAAATCGCGCAGCGCCCGGCCGACAGCCGTCCGTTCGAGTACATCACCGTA
>URQJ01000256.1 GCA_900549945.1 uncultured Oscillospiraceae bacterium | reverse complement strand
GGCGCAACCGGCGATACCGGCCCGGCAGGCCCTGCCGTCACACCCGGCCCGGCCGTGGCGGATCTCGCCACCTCGGCACAGCTCTCCGAGGTCATCACAGCCTTCAACAGCCTGCTCGCCTCGCTGCGCACGGCGGGCGTTATCGCAACGTAACGCATGATTACAGTCAGTCTTTGCATGATCGTGAAAAACGAGGAGCGGACGCTGCGCCGCTGTCTCGATTCCGTACGCGGCCTAATGGACGAGGTTATCGTCGTCGATACGGGCAGCACCGACCGCACCGTGGAAATCGCCGAGGACTGCGGCGCAGCAGTCCGCACATTCCCGTGGTGCGACGACTTCGCCGCGGCGCGCAACTTTGCTTTCTCGCAGGCCACGATGCAGTACTGCATGTGGCTGGATGCGGACGACGTGCTCGAGCCCGCCGACCGGGCGGCCTTTCAAACGCTCAAGGAAACGCTTTCCCCGGATACGGACGTTGTGATGCTGCGCTACCACACCGGCTTCGATTCAAGCGGCAAGCCGACCTTCACCTACTGGCGCGAGCGCCTTCTGCGGCGGGCGGCGGGCTTCCGATGGCAGGGGGCCGTGCATGAGGCAATCGCGCCGGCGGGCAAGATCGTGTACGGCGACGCCGCGGTCAGCCACCGCAAACTCGGCCCGGGCGATCCCGACCGGAACCTGCGCATTTTCGAGGGGCTTCTCGCCGCCGGAAAAACGCTCGCCCCGCGCGAGCAGTTCTACTACGCGCGCGAGCTGACGTACCACGGGCGCGACCGCGAGGCCGCCGCCGCTTTCGAGCGCTTTCTCGACGAGGGCCGCGGCTGGATCGAGAACAGCCTCGAGGCCTGCCGGAACCTCTACCGCGCCTATCTGCGGCTGAACGAGCCGGAAAAGGCGTTTGCCGCGCTCACGCGCGCGCTGCGCTTCGGGCCGCCCCGCGCCGAGCTGTGCTGCGACCTCGGCGGCTTTTTCTTCGAGCGCGGCGATTTCAAAACGGCGGCGTTCTGGTACACGCGCGCGCTGGAGGCCGTCCCGGCGGAAACCGACGGCGGCTTCCACGAGCCGGATAGCTGCGGCTACACGCCGCTGATCCAGCTCTGCGTCTGCTGGTACCGCCTCGGCGACACGCAGAAGGCGATCGCATGCAACGAGCGCGCCGGAAAGCTGAAGCCGGAGAGCAAGGCCTACGCGCACAACAAGGCGTTTTTTGACGCACATCCTGCATAGACGGAGAGGGCTGCACCCAAACGGATGCAGCCCTCAGCCGTTATGCGCGGATAATGCGCCCCTCCCGCCGCGGCTTTTCTTTCGGCGCCGGTCCGGCACGGTAGCCCAGCACCACGTTGCAGACGGCCGTGAGCGTTTCGGGCACACCCCATTTTTCGCGGACCGAGCGCCCGTACGGCGTAGCAAAAACTTCCTCGCTGCGCCCGATATAGCAGCCGCCCACGCCGAGGAAGTGTGCGGCGAGCAGAATGTTTTCGGCGATCATCGCCGCGTCGTCGTGCGCGTACTGTCCCGGCCGCGCAAAGATTGTGAGCACGGTCGGCGCGTCGTAGAAGCCGTTCAGAATCGTGTGGTCGTCCTGAATGCTCGGCTGCTCCGCCGAAATTGCATGCGACATCTTTTTCGGGTCGCCGCCCTTAAACTGCATGTAACGGCTGATTTTCCCGAGCTCCGCGTTGACTTCCGGGTTCTGACAGACCACGATGCGCGACTGCTGGTTGTTGCCCGCGCTCGGCGCGTAGAGCCCCGCGGTGAGAATCTCTTCCAGCGTGCTTTCCTCGAGCTGCCGGTCCTCAAACCGGCGGATTGCATGGCGCGTACATATTTTTTGAATCATTTCGTTCATAGCGGCTTCCCCCTGTGCTTTTGTGTTGGCCTTATTATAGCGCCGGGCAAGCCGCCCGCACAAGTACGCACTTTTTTATAACGCAGGCACCTTTTTGTAACCTACCGCGCAGGATAACGCGGCGCAAATGCGGACATATGAAAGGGGCTGTGCGGTTCGCTTTAAACCGCGCAGCCCCTTCTGTTATTTTTCGCACAGCCCGAGCAAAATCCGCTCGAGCGCCGGAACGTCCCGCGCGATGTACTGCGCGCCGGCTGCTTCCAGCTCGCCCGGCTCGGCGTAGCCGAAATACACGCCGATGCCCGGAACGCCGCAGTTTTTCGCGCCGATCATGTCGAATTTCCGGTCGCCGACCATAAAGACCCGCTCGCCCTGCGCGCCGCCGATGCGCCGCAGCGCCTCTGTGATCACCTCGGTTTTATCGGTCATCGTGCCGTCCATATTCGCACCGACCACATGCGTGAACAGCCCCTCCAGCCCGTGCTGATGCAAAATCTTCTCGGTGAAAAACACCGGCTTCGAAGTCGCGACGCAGAGCCGCACCCCGCGCTCATACAGCTTTTGCAGCATCGCCTTCATGCCGGGCAGCATGTGGTTTTCATACACGCCCTTCTCCCGGTAGCGCACACGCATCGTTTCCACAGCCTCAAACGCCTTTTCCTCCGAGAAGCCGTAAAAATCCATGAAGGATTTGTGCAGCGGCGGGCCGATGAACCGGCGCAGCGCGCTTTCCGGCTCATCCGGAAAGCCCATGCGGTCGAGCGCATAGCGCACGCTCTTCATCACGCCCTCGCCGCTGTCGGTCAGCGTGCCGTCCAAATCGAATAAAATCCACGCGCTCATCGGCGCCCTGCACCTCCTCCGCGCGACGATCCGCCGCCAAAGCCGCCGAAACCACCGGTCCGG
>URQJ01000255.1 GCA_900549945.1 uncultured Oscillospiraceae bacterium | reverse complement strand
CGGGGACAACCCCGAGGCGAAAAGCCTCGACTGTATCGAAACCCTCCCACTTCAGTGGTGAGGTTGTTTAGCAGAGCCGAGCCATGACAGAAAAAGATGCCGCCGGCGGGATCGTCCTCGCCGAGGACGCCGCGCCGAAGACCGCCTTCGATCCGCATCAGGAGATCAGGACCCTTCCGAACCTGCCCGGATGCTACCGCTACTTCGACACAGCGGGCGCATGCCTCTACGTCGGCAAGGCGCGCGACCTCAAGAAGCGCGTCTCGTCCTACTTCCGCAATCCCGCGGGGCTCTCCCCGCGCATCGCGATCATGGTGAGCCAGATCGCCAGACTCGAGACCACCGTCACGCGCAGCGAGGCGGAGGCCCTTCTTCTTGAGAACAACCTCATCAAGACGCTGAGCCCGAAGTACAACATCCTCTTCAGGGACGACAAGAGCTATCCCTATCTGAGGCTCGGTCCCGAGGCGTTTCCGCGGCTCTCCTACTATCGCGGCAGCGTCGACCGCAAGTCCCGCTTCTTCGGGCCCTATCCCAACGGGACGGCCGTGCGCGAGGCGATCCAGATCATGCAGAAGGTCTTCGGCCTGAGGACCTGCGAGAACTCCGTCTTCTCGAACCGCGACCGCGCGTGCCTGCTCGGCCAGATCGGCCGCTGCTCGGCGCCCTGCGTGGGCGCCGTCACGAAGGAGGACTACGCGAAGGACATCGAGCGCGCCGCCGGCCCCTGTGTTGCGGAGGGGATTCGCCGCCTGCGCGCCGGGCCCCGCCGCGTAGCGGAAGTTGTCGTACTGGTAGGGGATGCTCTCCGGCTCGGCAGCGTCCAGCCAGTAATTTTTGATGCCGCAGTCGTAGTAGCTCCTTTTGATCTTATCCCACACAAACGCGCGCGCCTCGGGGTTCGTCGCGTCGAAGAACGTCTCGTAGCCGCTGCACTCGAGCATCGTCCGCGCGCCGCGGTCCGTGTGCACGATGTAGCCCTTCTCGAGCATCTCCGCGTAGTACGGGCTGCGCGGATCCACCGTCGGCCATACGGAGACGAACAGCCGGATGCCCATTTCCTCGAGCTCCCGCACCATGGCCGCGGGGTCGGGCCAGTATTTCTTATCGAAATCCCAAACGCCCTGATTCGGCCAGTGAAAGAAATCGATGATGATGACCGAGATCGGCAGGCCGCGGCGCTTGTACTCCCGCGCGACCGAGAGCAGCTCCGCCTGCGTCTGATAGCGGCACTTGCACTGCCAGAAGCCCGTCGCAAAATCCGGCATCGCGCTCGGCAGGCCGGTCGCAAGCGCGTAGCGGTGCAGGATCTCCGCGGGCGCGTCGCCGGCCGTCACCCAGTAATCCATCTGCGGCGTCGCCTCGGCGCGCCACTCCGTGCGGTTCGTGCCAAACGATGCCGTGCCGACCGCCGGATTGTTCCACAAAAAGCCGTAGCCGCGGTCCGAAAGGTAAAACGGCACGCTGACCTGCGCGTTGCGGTGCGCGAGCTCGAGCACAGTGCCCTTTAAATTGAAGATTTCCTGCTGATACTGGCCCATGCCGAAAAGCTTTTCCTCGGGGTCGGACTCAAAGCGGACGGTGAGCGCGTACCCTCCGCCGGGCACCGGCTTAAAGTCGCGCGCCGGAATCATCATCGCGCTGAAATTCGTGCCGCGCACCGTGCGGTCGCGCACAAACTCCTGCACGAGCGTCCGGCCCGCTGTGTTTTGAATCGTTACCCGGCCGTTCTCCTGCACATAAGCGCGCAGCTTCTCGTTTTCCATGCAAAACGCCCGCAGCCCCTCGAACTCCGTCTCCGCGATCTGCACCGCGCACGGCGCGGGCGGCAGCAACGCCCAGTCCGGTGCACAGCCGATTTTCTGCATCTTCACGGCGCGCACGCGCACGCTGCCGACGCCCCACGGCTCGACCTGCAAAATCTCGCCGTCGTAAGCCCACACAATTTTATTGCCGTCCTGTCTCAGCATTTTCTTTCACTCCTCTGCCCTATGGCATCTAAAAACGCGGCGCCCGGCGACGTGCCGCACCGGTGCGGCAAACTGCCGGGCGCGCGAATCAACTTCTTTCGTTCCGCAGCAGCGCGCCGCGCACATTCGCCGCGCTGACGACAAACTGCGGCAGCTTCCTATAGCCCGCGTTGATGCACTCGCAGACGCCGTCCGTTTCGAAATCCCGCACGAGTGCCTCGAGCATTTCCCCGGCAAAGGCGGGGTCTGCGCGCCGGAAGAAATCGAGCGCCCAGCCGCTCGCCGTCGCCCAGTACGCGCCGTTCTGGTACTCGCCGGCGGGCACCTCGATCAAGAGCTTCTCCCACGGCGCGCCGTCGGGAAGCTGGCAGATCTGCCCCTTATAGATGTACCGGCCGCGGTTCTCCAAGAGCCACGCTTCCACGCGCGCCCGGATTTCCGCCGGAAACGGGAAATCCACGTACAGCGCGTACAACATGCCCCATATATCGATCTGCCGGCAGTCACCGTCCGCCGCCAAAAACGCGCCGCTCTCCGCGTCGAACAGCGCCGGCACGGCCCGTTCGACATGCGCCGCCAGCGCATCGTACCGGCCGGCGATCCGCGCATCTCCCGCGAGCGCGCGGTGCATCGCCTCCATCTGCCGGCACGCGCGCCAGAACAAAACGGATTCCATGAACAGCCGCCCCGTCTTGCAGACGGTGTCTGTAAAACCGTAGGGCGAGTGCGGGGCCGCGGCTTCGTTGTACACGAGGCCGTCCGCAGAAAGCGGGATGCACGCCATGCCGCGGTCGAGCTTTTCCCGCCACGCGCGAAACAGCGGCGCGG
>URQJ01000254.1 GCA_900549945.1 uncultured Oscillospiraceae bacterium | reverse complement strand
CGGTCGCCGTGGTCGGCGGCGCAGGCGGAGAGTACGTGGGCGCCGCGGCAGACTGCGGCGCAGATGCCTTTGTGACCGGGGAGGTCCGACACCACGAAGCGGTCGAGGCGCGGATGCGCGGCCTTGCGCTGTACGAGGCCGGGCACTACCACACGGAGGTCGTTTACCGGCAGATGCTCTGTGCGGCGCTCGCTGAGCGCTGTCCCGGCGTGCGGTTCCGCGTCTCCAAGAGCGAGCGCCCGCCGATGGAATTTTTATAGGATTTTTACTGCGCCCTGCGGGGAGTGGGGCACGGATGACTTAAATCGGTGCGGGGTTGTGGCCCGTGCCGTCTTTTCAAAGAGAGGAGCGTGGACGATCATGGCACTCGACGGTGCATTTCTCCACCATTTAAAAGCAGAGCTCAGCGAAGCGCTCGTCGGCGCGCGCGTCGACAAGGTTTTTCAGCCGAACCGCGACGAGCTGATCCTCGCGTTTCGCGGCTTCGACGCCGCCCATAAGCTGCTGATTTCTGCCCGTGCGAACAGCGCGCGGATCGGCCTGACGAAAATCCCTGTGGAAAACCCGATGCAGCCGCCGATGCTCTGTATGCTCCTGCGCAAAAAATTGCAGGGGGCAAAGCTGCTCGGCATCGAGCAGCCGGCGCTCGAGCGTGCGCTGCTGCTGCGCTTTGACAGTGTCAACGAGCTTGGCGACCATGTGGAACTGACGCTCGCCGCAGAAATCATGGGGCGGTACAGCAACATCATCTTAGTCGACGAAAACGGCAAAATCATCGATGCCTTAAAGCGCGTCGATGCGGAAATGTCCTCCGAGCGGCTTGTGCTGCCCGGCCTTTTGTACCGGCTTCCGCCGCCGCAGGATAAGCTCTCGATGCTCGCGTGTTCCGAGGAAGAGGTGCTCGGGCGGATCGATGCGTTGCCGCGCGATATGGAGCTATCGAAGGCTCTGCTTGCCGTTTTGCAGGGCGTGTCGCCGATCGTTGCGCGCGAGGTTCAGAACAGCGTCGGCCGTGGCGGCGAGCTTTTCATCCGCAGCATGACGCCGGAGCAACGGGAGCGCACGCAATATTTTGTAAAGCGGCTGATTCAAACCGTGCGCGAAACGTCCGGCAAGCCGCACATGGTCTCGGATTTGCAGAGGAAGCCGAAGGATTTCTCGTTTCTCGACGTCCACCAGTACGGTGCCTCGATGGTCGTCGTGCGAAAGGAGAGCTTCTCCGGCCTGCTCGACGATTTCTACGCCGAGCGCGATCAGATGGAGCGCATGCGTGTCAAAAGTCAGGATCTCCTGCGGCTGCTGACGAACCACGCCGACCGCCTGAACCGCAAGATCGCGAATCAGACGGCGGAGCTCGAGGCGTGCGCGCAGCGTGAAACGCACAGGGTGATGGGCGATTTGATCAGTGCGAATATGTACGCGATCAAAAAGGGCGCAAAAACGGTTCGGCTGCAAAATTTCTACGATGAAAATCTCAGCGAGCTCGAAATCTCGCTGGACCCGGCGCTGACGGCGCAGCAGAATGCCCAGAAATACTATAAGGCCTATCGAAAGGCCAAAACGGCGGAGGAAAAACTGACGGAGCAGATCGAGCTTGCAAAAATCGAATTGACCTATATCGACAGCGTTTTTGAATCGCTGGCTCTGGCTGAAAACGAACGGGATCTCAACGAGATCCGCGCGGAGCTCGCCGAGCAGGGCTATGTCCGCCGGCAGCGCGGGAAAAAGAACCAGAAGGCCGCGCCGGTTTCCGCACCGCTTCGCTTCACAACGCGGGATGGCTTCACGGTGCTGGTCGGCCGCAACAACCGGCAGAATGACAGACTGACTATGAAGGATGCGAACAACAACGACATCTGGTTCCATACCAAGAACATTCCGGGGTCGCACACAGTTCTTGTGACCGACGGAAAAGAGCCGACGGAGGCTGCGATGGAGGAAGCGGCGATTCTGGCCGCACGCCACAGCCGCGCGAAGGATTCCGCACAGGTGCCGGTCGACTACACACAGATACGGCACGTCTCAAAGCCACAGGGCTCAAAGCCGGGCATGGTGATTTACGTGAATTACAGAACGATTTTTGTCGATCCGACAGAATCCTAAAAAAATTTCAAAAAAGGTATTGCATTTTTCGCTGAAAGGTGTTATAATGCTGAAGTACCAAACGGGGGTGTAGCTCAGCTGGGAGAGCGCTTGAATGGCATTCAAGAGGTCAACGGTTCGATCCCGTCCATCTCCACCATAGGATTTTCTCCTGATGTATGCGCACAGTCTAGGATTTAGACTGTGCGCATCAATCAAGAGAAAACATTGGTTTGGGCAATATTTTCTCTAATAATCTTGAGACTTCTCAATCTTCAAACGATCAGCAGCGTACTGATCCACAAGCGAAGACATTCTTGAGTGAGAATGCTTAGCTTCTCGAGGGTAGTGTGCTCGAGCAGTCCCCATTGCTTGCGCTGTGGCTGGACAGGAGTATCATTGTCCCCGTTGTGAATCATCGCCTTGCCGGAAGCTATCCGACATCTGTGCTCGGTCTTTATCGCGTCGTGCGGGACTGCACTGTGGCTTGCCGTCATATGGAGTCATAGTTGCGGCAGCAACGGGAAAGTATTTGAAGATTGTTTAGGTTGTCAAGGTGCATGTGGTGTTTTTACTTTGTACACAGACGTGTACAAAGGTACAAAAAAGCCTTTCTCCGACAAAATGCGGGAAAAGGCTCTTGCAAACAGATTCCTTGTATGCTATAATTAGCAAAGGAATACAAGTCTCACGAGTTCCTTTTCAGATACGTTACATCTGTCGGGGA
>URQJ01000253.1 GCA_900549945.1 uncultured Oscillospiraceae bacterium | reverse complement strand
CCTTCACGCAGCTTTCCGCGCGCATGCCGCGCCCCGGCGCGAAGCAGACCGCGCAGAGCCTCCTCGCCGCCGAGCGCATCTACCTTGAAAACGGCGTCACAACGGTGCAGGACGGCCTGACGCGCGCGCCGGAATGGGCGCTGCTCACAGGCGTGCGGGAAAAGCTCACGGCAGACGTCGTCGCCTATGTGGACATTGCCTGCGCCGACCTGCTGCGGGAAAACGCGGCCTACGCGGACAGCTTTCGCGGGAAGCTGCGCATTGGCGGCTACAAGCTGTTTCTCGACGGTTCGCCGCAGGGGCGCACTGCGTGGATGACCGCGCCGTACGCCGGCGAAACGGATTACCGCGGCTATCCGATCCACACCGACGGCGAGGTCGAGCGCTGTATGCTGAAGGCCGTGCGCGAGAACCGGCAGATCCTCGTGCACTGCAACGGCGACGCCGCGGCGGATCAAATGATCGCCGCATACCGCAAGGCGCGCGCGGCCTGCCCGAACAACGTGCGGCCCGTCATGGTACACGCGCAGCTCGTCCGGCGCGACCAGCTCGCCGAGATGGCGCGGCTTGGCATGCTCGCCTCATTCTTCGCGGCGCACGTCTATCACTGGGGCGACGCGCACCTCAAAAACTTCGGCGAAAAGCGCGCCGCCGGGATCAGCCCGGTGCGCACGGCGCTCGCGCTCGGCGTACACTGCAATTTTCATCAGGATTCCCCTGTGCTGCCGCCCGACATGCTCGAAACGCTGCGCTGCGTCATCGAGCGCCGCACAAAGGCTGGCGTCCTTCTCGGCCCGGATGAGCGCGTCACGCCGCTCGAGGCGCTGCGCTGCATGACAATCGGCGGCGCCTACGCCTATTTTGAGGAAAACGAAAAGGGCACGCTCGAGTCCGGAAAAATCGCCGACATGGTCGTCCTGAACCGCGACCCCGCCGCCTGCCCGGCAGAAGCACTCGGGGAACTTCAGGTACTCGCGACGATCAAAAACGGAAAAACCGTATACCAAAGGGAAGCAAAATAACAGATTAAGGAAGGGTTGTACTCATGGAAAAGAAAATTTGGGCGCAGAATATCCCGTGCGACGAGGCGCTGATCCACCGCCTGCAAAAACCCGCTGGGCCGGTCGACGTCGTCCTCGACACCGACACCTACAACGAGATCGACGACCAATTCGCGCTCTCCTATATGATCCGAAACGGCGATAAGCTGCGCGTTCAGGCGATTTACGCCGCGCCGTTTCACAACGAGAAATCCGTCTCCCCGAAGGACGGCATGGAAAAGAGCTTCAGCGAGATCCTGACACTGCTCGCGCTTCTCGGGCGCGAGGACCTGAACCCGTGCGTCTTTAAGGGTTCCGAAACCTACCTGCACGATGAGGAAACGCCGGTGCCCTCGTCCGCCGCCCGTGATCTCGCGGAGCGCGCCATGCGGTACACGCCGGAAAATCCGCTGTATGTCATCGCGATCGGCGCGATCACGAACGTCGCCTCCGCCATTTTGATAAACCCCGCTATCCGCGAGCGCATCGTCGTGGTATGGCTCGGCGGCAACGCGCTCCACTGGCCGGACAACCGCGAATTCAACCTCGCGCAGGACGTAGCCGCCGCACGCATCCTGTTCGGCTGCGGCGTACCGCTCGTGCAGCTGCCGTGCATGGGTGTCGTCTCGTCGTTCACGGTCAGCGAGCCGGAGCTGCGCCAGTACCTGCTCGGCAAAAATGCGCTGTGCGACCACCTCGCGCAGTATGCGATCGAGGAAGGCCGCCGCACGGCCTCGAGCGGCACGTGGACGCGCGTCATCTGGGATGTGACCGCCGTCGCTTGGCTGCTCGGCGAGGACTTTATGGCGGATACGCTCGTGCACAGCCCGATCCCGCAGTACGACCACACGTGGACGCCCTCCGCAACGCGGCATTTCATCCGCTATGTCTACGCCATCCACCGCGACCGACTGCTCGCCGATCTTGTGCACAAACTGACCGAGTGATTTTCGGCACGCATTTTTCGATAAAATGCGTGCCTTTTTCATCTGTATATGGTATAATTATAAAAAATGGAACCGCTGTATGATTCTGCATAGGAAAGGTTGGCTGCCTCATGAAAAAGATGATTCTCGTGACTTCGCCGCCGGCATGCGGCAAAACACGCCTTTCGAAGCGGCTCGCCGCCGCGCTCGATCACGTGGTCTACCTCGACAAGGACACGCTGATGCCCCTTTCGCGCCAGATCTTCAAGGCTGCCGGCGAGCCCTTTGACCGCAGCTCGGATTTCTTCGAGGAAAACATTCGGAACTACGAGTATGAGGCCATTTTGGATCTCGCCTTCGAATCGCTGCGCTATGCGGATACCGTGCTGATCAACGCGCCGTTTTCCAGAGAGATCCGCGACCCGGCCTACATAAGCGCGCTGCGCGAAAAGCTCGCGCAGTACGGCGCAAAATTGTGCGTCATCTGGATCGTCACCGACGTCGCAGTCTGCAAGGCGCGCATGATGAAGCGAAAATCCGACCGCGACACGTGGAAGATCGAGCACTGGGACGAATACGTCCAGCGCATCAATTTCGAAATTCCCGAGGCGCTGCGCCTTGAAAACCAGCCGGACAGCCTCCTGCTCTACTACAATTCGGACGACACGCTGGCAGACGCCTCATTCGCCCGCATCCTGCCGATCCTGAACGCAGGCTGAATGCTTTCTGCCGCGCCTTCGCCGCTTTTTAAAATCCATCCTGAAACCGAGGTATCCCCATGTATCGAACCGATCCGGTCTATAAAACCTGCGTGCAGGTCTTAAAGGAAGAGCTTTTGCCCGCGATGGGCTGCACCGAGCCGATCGCCATCGCCTATGCGGCGGCCGTTGCACGCCGCACGCTC
>URQJ01000252.1 GCA_900549945.1 uncultured Oscillospiraceae bacterium | reverse complement strand
GCTTGTCCCGCACGAGCTGCGCGGCCCGAATGATGCAGGCGCAGCCGGCGCGGTCGTCGAGCGCCGTGCCGGAAATGCGGCTGCCGAGCAGCCTTTTCAGCGGATTTGTCAGCACCGCGCGGTCGCCGACGGAGACGAGCGCCTCCGCCTCCTCGCGGCTGAGGCCGACGTCGACGGCCTGCTCGGAAACCGGCGGGATATTTTCGCCGTCACCCTTGGCAAGGTGCGGGGGTAGCGTGCAGACGATGCCGGTCAGCGTCTCCCTGCCGTACACGGTCACGGTGCTGCCGGGCATCGTGCGGCAGTCCACGCCGCCGACATTCGTCACGCGCAGAAAGCCGTTTTCATCGATATTCGTCACGACCAGACCGATCTGGTCGATGTGCGCGTCGAGCAGAATGCGCCGTTTGGCGTTTCTGTCGCCGAGCACGCCGGTCACGCCGCCGAGCGCGTCCACCTCCACCGCATCGCAGAACGAAAGCGCCTGTGCCGCCGCGCGGTACGCCTCCTCCTCACAGCCCGGCGTGCCGTGCGCGGCGCACAGCGCGCGGGTCAGCCGTTCGATTTCCTCATACATTTCGCTTCACCCGGCCTCCGCCCTGCGGAAGCCTTCCCTTTCCTATTAAGATTTCGGCGCAGCCGCCGGCAAAACAAAAGCCCCGCATTCCGGCGAGCCGAGGCCCACCCAAAGCGAGGCGTATTTCCGCAAATATTATTTTGTGAAATACATGATGATGTTGATCGCAATGACCAGTGCGAAAAAGCCCAGCGCTATGAACTTCGTCCAGCGGGAGAGGAACGCATCCACCGAGCGGGATTTGTTCTTCGAGAGGAACGTATCCGCACCGCCCATAACCGCGCCGACATTCTGCTGGTGGCCCTCCTGCAGAAGAACAACGAGAATGATCGCGATCGAGAACAGAAGCAGAATGATGCCGAAAATAATTTCAACTACACCCATGATTTAACCTCCTTCTGCAAGAGCGGCGCCGCGCGGGCCTTTGAAAAATCCCCGCCGCACCGCATAAAATACTTTTATGCTGATAGCTTTCCTATCATAGCACAAAGCCCGCAAATTTGCAACCACATTTTTTAGAATTTTCCTGAATAAGCGCCCGCCCGCCGGCCATAATACGAGTACGGCAAACACAGTCACGCGTTTGTGCGTCCCGGATCAAAGCGAGCGGCCGCCTCAAAGGGCGGCAAAAGGCAAAGACTCGGTACGGACTGTATGTTGCCTGCCCTTCGACAGAACATAATTCCAACACGTTTTCATATGGAGTGCGCATATTTGCTTTTTCCGAGCTCTCGGAATTGCCGATCGGTTCGACGGCCGGCGCTGCGGATATGCCGGCCGGGAACCTCTCGCCCTCCGCCGTTCATCCGCCGATGACCGGGAAAACATGGTGGATGGACGTTTTGCCGGAGGGCTGATTTTTTGCCCGCAGCGCGGTTGACAGCGCCGGCGGCCTCAGGTATAATGGATAAAAATCGCAGCGGAGGCGAACACCATGTATCGAAAAATCGGCATTCTCTGCGCCGGAGACAGCGAGCTTGCGCCGTTTCTGCCGCACCTTGAACATGCGCAGACAAGCGAAAAGGCGCTGCTGAAGTTTTACGAGGGAACGCTCTGCGGCCTGCCCGCCGTCCTGCTGTACAGCGGCGTGTGCAAGGTCAACGCGGCGATCGCCGCCCAGCTCCTCATTGATGTCTGCCGCGCAGACGCCATCATCAATGCGGGAACAGCCGGCGGTATGGATCCGGCGCTCAAAATCTTTGAAACCGCCGTTTCCACCGAAACGGCCTATCACGATGTTGCCGAGGATATCCTGACAGATTTTCACCCGTGGATGAAATCCGTCTGGTTCCCGGCAGACACTGCTCTGCTCACGCTCGCCAAAGCGGCGGCCGAGAAGCGTCCGCCGGAATACCCCGTACATTTCGGCCGCATGGTGACCGGCGAGGCGTTCATCACAGACGAGGGACGGCAGTCGATTAACGCGCGTTTTGCGCCGCTCACCGTGGATATGGAGACGGCGGCCGTCGCGCATGTCTGCCATGTGAACGGCGTACCGTTTCTCGCGATCCGCACAGTCACCGACACGGCCGACCACAGCGGCACCGGGAATTTCGAGCTGAACTGTGAAAAGGCCTCGGCCATCGCAAAGGATTTTACGCTCGCGCTGCTCGAGGAAATGAAAGCGCGCGCATGAACGAAAGCGCCCCTGCGGCATTCCCGGCGGCAGCCGGAGAAGAACCGCAGGGGCTTTTTGCGTTGGAAGCAGCCGGCGTGCCCGGCCGTTTTCAGATTGTCGGCATCACGCGCCCGCCCGAAACCGAGAGGAACGCGCCGGTGATGTAGTCCGAAAGGCCGCTCGCGAAAAACAGCACCGCGTCCGCGATGTCGGCGTCGCAGCCGCGCCGCCCCATCGGCACGCTGTCCACATACGCGCCGCTCGTGACGGCGCCCGCCGCGCGCTCGCGCTCCGTGATCATCCAGCCGGGCGCAACCTGATTCACCGTGACGCCGCGGCTGCCGACCTCCTTCGCAAACGAGCGGCAGAGGCCGTCCAGCCCGCGCTTTGCCGAGGAGTACGCCGCCGCGCCGGGGTCGCACCGCATCGCGCATTCGGTGTTGATCACGATGAACTTGCCCGCGCCGCGCTCCAGCATCGCCGGCGCAAACGCCTTGAACATGTAGGCGTTGTGCATCACGGTCGAGGCGAACTGGCTGTAGAAATCCTGCGGGTCCTGCTCCATCACGTCCTTCCATGCGTACTGGATCACCGCGTTGTTCACAACGATATCCGGGCTGCCGAAGCGCGCGGCTTCATCGCGCATGCGCAGCACGCTCTCAAAATCGGTGACGTCG
>URQJ01000251.1 GCA_900549945.1 uncultured Oscillospiraceae bacterium | reverse complement strand
AGCCGCCCGCGCTGGTGCGCGCAGTCTGCCGCGCCGCAGACCGAGCACGTGCGCTTCGCGACCGCGCAGCCGACGCTCACCTCCTTGCGGATGCCGCTCTCGATCGACTCGATAAAGGCCGCCGTCTCCGCATTTTTCGGCACGTACGCCTGCGCCGTAAGCTGGGCGTACGGCTCGCCGCGCGCGGTCCGCTTTTCCGGAAAATCCTTCACCTGCGCCGCATAGATGCGCGCCGACTGCCCGCGGCTCGTGCGCTCGTGGTCGAGCAGTCCCGTTTTGCCCTCAAAGAGCACCGCCAGCTTTTTGAGCGCGCCCCGCGTGAAGCACTCGTAGTCGCGGTCCACCTCGTTGTCGCAGAGCACGACAGAAAATGTGTACACCTCCTCCGCTTTGTACGGGCGGCGCGTGTAGCGGTTGATGCGCTCGAGCGCGCCGCTGTCCGCAGAGCCCGCGCCCTTTTCAATTATGCCGTTCATTGAACCCCTCCTTCTTCAGGCAGGCTTCCGACCTGCCCCTCTTTTTCCAGCGCCGCCGTGCGCGCCATCAGGTACGCCGCGTTCGCGTGGTCCACCTCGTCCTGCATCGTGATCTCGTCCCAGTCGATCTCAACCGCGTCCGAGAAGCCGTTCAGCCGGAGCCACGTGCGGCAGATCTTCAAAAGCACCGGCTCCAAAATGCGCCGGTACGCGGTCAGCTCGCTCGTGAGCATGTCCGCCTGCTGACTCGACATGCGTTCCGTCGAGGACCACGAAAGCCCCAAAAGGAACGGCGGCACGCCGAGCTTCGCGACGATCTGCTCGAGCATCTGCCGCACCGGCACGTCGCTCTCCATCTGCTGCCCGTCCGCCCCGATCGCGCGGATCGAAACGTCGCCCACCGCCACGAAATCGCTCACGCCCGGGCCGCGCATCGCGCGGCTCCACTCCTCGGCGAGCTGCCCGGCGCGGTCGCCCGCGTTCACATAACCCTCGTTCTTGCAGGTCACGGCGAAGCGCACGTTGCCCATGCGCTCCCAGTTGATGCCGATCGTCCGGTAAATGCGCAGCAGAACCTCGCTGACAAACGGCAGGCTCTTCAAAATCGACGTGCCCCGCGCGCTGCCCGGCGGCGGGTTCAGCGCTGAGGACAAAATCAGCTCCGGATACCGGCACGGCTCCGTCCCCGTGCTCCGCACCACAAACACACCCGATTCAAGCGGCGACACGAGCCGGATCTCGAGGTCCTCCAGCGCGGCGTTGTACAGCGCCCGGATCTCCCCGTCCGCAACGACGATCTCGCCGACCGCGTTGCCGTAGGTCAAAAGCTGCTCGAAATACGTCGAAATGAAGCTGTCCGCCCCGCGGTTCATGCCGTTCACCGGCACCGTCTGCAAAAAGCGCGCGAGCGCCGCCTCGGCGCGCCTGTCCGGGCAGAGCGCCCGAAAGCCGCCCACAAGGCGCACGAGCTTGAAGATCGCCGCGTCGATGATCGGCACCTGCTCGCGCAGCGCCCTGTAAAGCCCGCGCTCGCCCGCCGCCACCGGCAGCACCGGCGCCCAGTCGCCCTGCGTCTGCACCGAAACGGCGGTCTTTTTCCCTTTTTTCAGAAAGCCCAAAAGCTCCCTCCTTCCCCGCCCGTCCGGCGCTCCACCGCGCAGGCAAACTGCCCGGGCTCGGGGAGCACCGTCGAGACGAAATAGCGGATGTCATCCATCGCATGGTCGTTTTCCTTCACCGGCACATCGCGCGCGCCGTCGTCCGCCCAGCGGTAGAGCGAAAGCTCGCGCACCGTGTCCGCACAGCAGGCGCACAGGCGGATGCGCCCGCTCTTCAGCGCCGTCGCCGTCGCGCGGATGCCGTTGAGCACGTCGTTTCTCGCCGGCGTCACCGCATAGCCCCGGCCCCGCAGCAGCTCGATGAAGCTCGCGGCCGAGGGGTCGCACACTACCGTCTCCGGCGCACGGCCCTCAATAAGGCGCAGAAAACCGCGGAAATGCTCCTCGTCGGTACGGCGCTGCCCCACCTGCCGCGCGTCGTAGTAGTATTCGTCGATGCGATACCACACGCCGCCGCTGTGCGCCCAAAGTCCCATCGAGGTTGGGTTTACCGTGCCGTAGTCGATCGAAACCGCGTAGCGCTCCGCCCCCGCCGGCGGCGCGGCGCACAAAAGTTCCGGCGCAAACGGGTATACAAGCCCGCTCGCCGCCACCCATTTCCCCTCGATGAACCGACTGTAAAACACGCCCGTGAACATCCGCCGGTAGCGCTGCTGCACCGCGCGGCTCAGGCCGGGGTTGTCCTCCATCGTGAAGTGCAGGTACAGCGCATTGCGGCTCTCCGCCTTCAAAATCCACTCGCGGTAAAACCAGTGCTGCGGGTGCTCCGGGTTGCAGTTGAACCACAGCCGCGCCCCCGGCAGAGAGCAGCGCGCAACGCCCTGCTCCACAAACGACCGCGGCATCAGCGCCACCTCGTCGAACAGGATGCCGCCGAGCGTCATGCCCTGAATCAGCGCCGCGCTCGATTCATCCCGCCCGCCGAACAGGTAAAAGCGGTTTTCCCGCCCGCGAAAGCGCAGCGTCACGAGGTTTTCCGAATACCGCGCCCGCGCCGCAAAGCCCATGCTCCGCAAAAGCGGCAGCAGCTCCACGAGCACGTTGCGCCGCACAGAACGGATCGTCTTGCCGCACACCGCAAAGCTCACGCCCGAAAAACGCGACATCGCCCACAGGAAAAACGAAAGCCCCATGCACATGGTCTTGCCGCTGCGCACCGCGCCGTCGCAGATGACGGCCGTTTTCTCCCGGTGCGGGCTTTTCTCGCCCCACCAGCAGAGCACGCGCATCTGCTTTTCGGAAAACGGCATCGCCCTCACGGCTGCGCACCGCCCTTTCCGGCATCCTTTTCCCCGAGCGCCGCCGCCCCGGCCTCGATC
>URQJ01000250.1 GCA_900549945.1 uncultured Oscillospiraceae bacterium | reverse complement strand
CGGCCTTCGGCTTGCCGACCGCCGCGGCGATCTCGCCATAGCTGCGCGTCTCCCCGTAGGGGATTTCCCGCAGCGCCGCCCAGACGGCGCGCTGAAAATCGGTGCCCCTAGGGTTCAGCGGCACGGAAAAGGTCTTGCGCGTGCCCGCAAAATATTCCGTCAGCTCTTTTTTTGCCTGCTCGAGCACGGGCGCATTGCCCTCCGGGCCGGAGAGCGGGCGGCTCGTGACGCAGGAAACGGCGCCGTCTGCCTCCTCGATCCACAGCGTGCCGACAGGCGTTTCCAAACGGCAGTGCATGGCCTTACGGCAGGCGGTGGCCCGCACCGCGGTAGATCTCGTACCAGTCCGCGCGGGAAAGCTCGATTTCGGCGGCCTTCGCACATTCTATGATGCGCTTCGGGTTGATCGAGCCGACGACGGCCTGCATCTTCGCCGGGTGGCGCAGGATCCACGCGAGGGAAATCGTCGTCGAGGATACGCCGTAGCGCGCGCCGACCTCCTCGAGCACCTTGTTGAGCGCGGCGAATTTCTCGCTGCCGAGGAAAACGCCCTCCATGAAGCCGTACTGGAACGGCGACCAGGTCTGAATCGTGATGTCGTGCAGGCGGCAGTAGTTGAGCACGCCGTTGTCGCGGTCGAAGTTGCGGTCGTCGCCGATATTCATGTTCATCGGCTGCTCGATCATCGAGGCGTTCGTCACGCTGAGCTGGAGCTGGTCGGCTGCAATCGGCTGGCGCACGTACTTCTGCAGCAGCGCGAGCGTGTTCGGGTCCTCGTTCGAGACGCCGAAGTGCCGCACCTTGCCGGCGGCCTCGAGCGCGTCGAACGCCTCGGCGACCTCCTCGGGCTCCATCAGCGCGTCGGGGCGGTGCAGGAGCAGCACGTCGAGGTAGTCGGTGTTCAGGCGCTTCAAAATGCCGTCCACAGAATTTAAGATGTGCGCCTTCGAAAAGTCGTACATCTTGCCGGGCACGATGCCGCATTTCGACTGGATGATCAGCTTGTCGCGCGAGACGCCGCTCTCGCGGACGAGATCGGCAAAGACCTCCTCCGAGCGGCCGCACGCGTAGATGTCCGCGTGGTCGAAGAAATTGAGGCCGAGGTCGAGCGCGGTGCGGAAGTATTCCGCCGCCTGCTTCCGGTCCGCATCCGCGAGGCGCATGCAGCCGAGCGCGAGCACGGGCACATCCATGCCGGTTCTGCCGAGTTTGATCGTTTTCATAGCAATACAATCCTTCCTTATAAAAGCGTTCTGTGCTTTCATTATAGAGCAAAAGCGCGGGGGCGGCAAGGGGAAAACGGAAAGTTTTCAAAGGCACTTGCTTTCCCCTGCCGCGTGCGCTACAATGGAAAAAAATCTCTTGGAAAGAGGATGTTGAAAAATGCGTTTTGGTGTCTGTGCGCCGGTTTCCGAGGCGGCGCGGCTTCATAAGCTCGGGTTCGACTACATCGAGGTGAGCGCGTCGTCGCTCGCCTCGATGACGGAGGCGGAATTCGCCGCATTCTGCGCCGAAAATCAGGCGGCGCCGATCCACGCCGAGGCGGCGAACTGCCTGTTCCCGGGCGAAATTCGCCTGACCGGCGACGCGGTGGATTCGGATGCGGTGCAGGCGTATATCGACCGCGTGATGGCGCGGCTCGGCGCGGCGGGCATACAAATCGCCGTATTCGGCAGCGGCGGCAGCCGCCGGGTGCCGGAGGGTTTTTCAAAGGAGCGGGCGATCTCGCAGCTCGGGGACGTCGCGTACCGGCTCGGCGAAGCGGCCGCAAAGCACGGCGTCACGGTCGTGCTCGAGCCGCTGCGCCGCGAGGAGACGAACATCCTCAACACGCAGCCGGAAAGCCTCTCGTTCGTGCAGGCCGTCGAGCACCCGAATTTCAAGCTGCTCTGCGATTACTACCACCTAATTGTCGAGGGCGGCACGCCGGAGATGGCGGCGGCCTTCTGGAAGCGCCCACGGAAGAGCGGGCTGCCCGCAAGGGCCGCTGCCATCCGCCCGCCGTCAGAGAAGCCGCAGAGGGTGATGTTGTCGGCGTCGCCGCCGAAGCGGCGGATGTTGTCCCGCACCCAGTCCAGCGCCCGGGCGATGTCCAGCAGGGCAAAGCTTCCGGTGGCGTCGGAGCCGGAAGTAAGAGCGGGCAGACAGTTCCACCCGAACAGCCCCAGCCGGTAGTTGAGGGCGACAAAGACGCAGCCCGCGTCCCGCACGAGCTCGCAGCCGGGCAGCTCGAGAGATGAGCCTGTGGCGGCGCTGCCGTGCAGATAGACGAGGACGGGCCGCTTTTTGGCCTCGGCGGAAGAATAAATGTCCAGCGTCAGGCAGTCCTCGGTGCCGAGGGGGAACGTGGTGTACTGGTAGGCCGCCGGGGCGGGGCTGGTGCAGTCCCGCACAGTGAGCCAGCGGGCGGGCTCCTGCGGCGCTGTCCAGCGGCTTTCGCCCGTGGGGGCAGCGCCATAGGGGATGCCGTACCAGCAGAGCAGACCGTTTTCGCCCTCTCTGCCCTTCACCGGGCCGTACTGGGTCTGGCAGAGAGGAGAGACAGGGGAGAACAGGCCGTTTTCGGTTTCAGAAAAAGCCGCATCAGCCGGGAGGAGCGGGCTTGAAAGAACCGCTGCGGCGGCTGCGCTTCCTTTGAGGAAGCTGCGGCGGGAAAAGCAATGTGTCATTCGATCTACCTCTTTATTACAATAGACAGATTATAACATGATTTGACGGGAAAACAACATCCTTATTTTTGCGGATCTGTAAAAATTTTTCTTGCTTTTTACGTTGGTTTCTGTTATACTAGCCCTGTTACCGCGATACGGGGCTGGGAGTATGCCCACTCGGGAGTACCGTTTTCCCGCTGC
Source organism: uncultured Oscillospiraceae bacterium (assembly GCA_900549945.1). GTDB lineage: Bacteria > Bacillota > Clostridia > Oscillospirales > Acutalibacteraceae > Hominenteromicrobium. Next base: position 72 of record URQJ01000250.1, on the reverse strand, counting down.
TGTGTCGCTGGCAAATAAAAATTTTATAAAGAGGTACTGTTACTATGAACAAGCAGGAAGTTATGGCCAAAG
>URQJ01000249.1 GCA_900549945.1 uncultured Oscillospiraceae bacterium | reverse complement strand
TTGCGGCGCCGCTGCTGCTCGCCAATGTTTTCCAGCAGCTTTATTCGGTCGCCGATGCGGTCGTGCTCGGGCGCGGCGTCGGCGTGCAGGCGCTGGCCGCGGCGGGCTCGACCGGTTCCGTGCACTTTCTCGTGTTCGGCTTCATCACGGGGCTGACGCACGGGTACTCCATTTTGATCTCGCAGAAATTCGGCGCCGGAAATGAAGCGGAGGTGCGCCGCGCCGTCGCAAATTCCGGCTATCTGGCTGCGGTTTCTTCGGCGGTCATCACGGCGGTGAGCCTTCTTTTCTCGCGCACCCTGATGGAACTGATGCAGACGCCCGCCGACATCTTCGAGGACGCGCTGCTCTATATCCGCGTGATCTTCATCGGCATCTTTGCGACGGTCTTTTACAATATACTTGCGGGTATCCTGCGCGCGCTCGGCGACAGTATTTCGCCGCTTATCGTGATTTTGGTGAGCTCCGCGGTGAATGTAGGGCTCGACGTGCTGTTCGTCATGGTGTTTCGCTGGGGCGTTGCGGGCGCGGCGTGGGCCACTGTGCTCGCGCAGGCGCTTTCCGGCCTGATGTGCCTTTTCGTGCTCGGCCGCATGAGGCTGATGCGGTTTCAAAAGGGCGACGCAATGCCGGACGGCGCGATGCTCCGCGAGCTGCTGCGCCTCGGCGTGCCGGTCGGCGTCATGAATTCGGTCACGGCGGTCGGCGGTATGATTCTGCAGGGCGTTGTCAACGGCTTCGGCTCCGCGACGGTCGCGGCATACACGACGGGGGTGAAAATCCTCTCGCTCGCCGAGCAGCCGGGCAACATCATCGGGCTTTCCCTCAGCACGTATGTGGGGCAGAACCTCGGCGCCGGCCGGCTCGACCGCATCCGCCTCGGCGTGCGCCGGGCGGTTCTGCTGTCGCTTTGCATCGATGTGCCCCTCGGCGCGGCGCTCGTGCTGTTCGGCAGGCCGATCGTGGCGCTGTTTGTCTCCGGTGCGGAGCAGGCGGTCATCGAGGCCTCCTACCCGTATCTTTTCGCGGCCGGCGCGATGCTGTGGGTGCTCGGCCTGCTGTTTGTCTACCGCTTCTCCCTGCAGAGCATGGGGGACACGGTGGTGCCGATGCTTTCCGGCGCGCTTGAGCTGCTTCTGCGCATCTCGATGGTGCTGCTGCTCGCAAATGCCTTTGGCCTCGGCTTTCTCTCTATCTGCATCGCGGAGGTATCCGCGTGGCTCGGCGCGGCGGTCCTGCTCTGCGCGACGTACTATTTCCGCATGGCGCGGGCCGCAAAAGAGTCTGTATTGAAAGGATAAATATTTTATGGCAAAAACGGAACGGATTCAGAACATGACGCAGGGCGCGCCCGCCCGGCTGATTTTTACCTTTGCGATTCCGCTGATGCTCGGCAACGTGTGCCAGCAGCTTTACACGGTGGTCGATACGGCGATCGTCGGGCAGGCGCTCGGCGTCAACGCGCTGGCGGCGCTCGGCGCGGCGGATTGGCTCAACTGGCTCGTGCTCGGCGTCATTCAGGGCTTTGCACAGGGCTTTTCGATCTACATGGCGCAGCGCTTCGGCGCGGACGACGAGGAGGGCCTGAACCGCTCGATCGGCGCGACCATTTCGATCGCCGCGGCGATCTCGGTGGTTCTGCTCGTGCTGAGTCAGGTCACGATGGACCCGATCCTGCGCGCGATGAACACGCCGGAGGAGGTCATCGGCGGCGCGTTTACATACCTGCGCATCATGTTTGCGGGCATCCCGATCATCATGGCGTACAATGTGCTTGCGAGCATCCTGCGCGCGCTCGGCGACAGCCGGACGCCGCTCTATGCGATGCTGATCGCCTCGGTCATCAACATCGTGCTCGATCTGGTTTTCGTCATGGTGTTCCACTGGGGGATCGCGGGCGCCGTGGTCGCCACGGTTATCGCCCAGCTTTTTGCCGGTCTGTACTGCCTGCGGGCCGTGCTTCGCGTGCACATCATCAAGCTGAAGAAGGAATACTTCCTGCCGGATCCCGTCATGGCCCGCCGGCTTCTGGGGCTCGGCCTGCCGGTCGCCGCGCAGAACATGATTATCGCGGTCGGCGGCATGGTGGTGCAGTCGGTCGTCAACCGCTACGGCGTGCTGTTCGTCGCGGGCTTCACGGCCACGAACAAGCTCTACGGCATTTTGGAGATCGCCGCGACCTCGTTCGGCTACGCGGTGACTACGTATGTGGGGCAGAACCTCGGCGGCGGCCTGCTCGGCCGGATCAAAAAGGGCCTGCATTCCGCCACGTGGATCGCGCTTCTGACCTCGGCGGTGATCACGGCGGCGGTGCTGCTGCTCGGCCGCTTTGCGGTCGCGCTGTTCATCTCCGGCACGCCGGAGGAGGTTGCGCTCTCGACGGAGGTCGCCGTGCACTATCTCAATATCATGAGCATCTGCCTTTCGGTGCTCTACATGCTGCATATCTACCGCTCCGCTTTAATGGGCCTCGGCGACACGGTGATGCCGATGGCCTCGGGCATCGTCGAGTTTCTGATGCGCATCGGAGTCGCGATCTTTCTGCCCGCGCTTATGGGGCAGGAGGGCATTTTCTACGCCGAGGTGGCGGCGTGGGCCGGCGCGGCGGTTCTGCTCGTCGCGACGTACTTTGTGCGGATGAAGAAGCTCGCCCGCGATTTTCCCGCGGCAAAGCCGTGACCGCGCGGCTTTCGGAAAGCCGGGCTCTGCATGGGCCGCCTGTGCGGGCGTTCAAAACTGCATATACACATGGCGCTGTTCCGAGCTGTTTTCGGGCGGCGCCTTTTTGATATGCGGCACAATCTGCGGTGCAGATAAACTTTTTGGAGCGATTGTAAACAATTTGCCGCGCGGCGCCGTTTGTATAGTGAGGGCCCGAAAAAAGAGGAAAGGGGGCGGTGCAGGGCACGGGATGCGCCCCTCCGC
>URQJ01000248.1 GCA_900549945.1 uncultured Oscillospiraceae bacterium | reverse complement strand
TGCTTGCTTGCTTGCTTGCTTGCTTGCTTGCTTGCTTGCTTGCTTGCTTGCTTGCGCAAATTGCGCCCTGCTCTGCCATCGCGACTCAGTCCTTTTCATTTGATTATTTGATTATAGATACAATAATACTACCGTAAAATCCGCGCTTTTTCAATAGGAAGTTTTCTGTGCCGCGATGAAAATCGCCTGCCGGCGGAATATTCAGGGTGAGACGGCGCCTGCCGGCGGGGAAAAGCCGCGGCATATGGCGTTTTGTAGAGACCTGATATAAAAAAGAAAAAATCAAATAAAATTCTTGACAAATAAAAAACTTTTTGTTATTATTTATGCAAATGATAAATGACAACGTTTTCATTTTGCGTTAAATGCTTGCTCTCCCGCATATTTTAAAGCTGCTGCGCTATCTGCTGAGGTTTAGGCCGTCTTACTCTGCCGTTCCTCGGTATCTCTTTTACCGAAAACTGACAACGTTGTCACAATCTGAAAGCCGGTTATCCGCCGGTACTGGACCGGCGGCGGAAATAACAAGGGAGGAATGTGTATGGATTTGTTTTACAAGCCGAGGCATGCCGCGGTCGGCGATGTGATCCCCTTTTACGACGGGCAGCGGTTCCGGCCGTTTTACCTCAAGGGGAACCGCGGGTATTTCGGGGCGGATGCGTCGTCCGGCTGGACAATGCTCACCACGGAGGACCATCTCCACTTCACGGAGACGCCGACCGGTATTCGCGGCGGGACAGGCTCCGTGCTCTGTGCGGACGGCGTTTACCACCTGTTCTACTGCACGTTCAAGCAGAACCCGAAGCGCGAGACGATCAAGCATGCCGTGAGCCGGGATCTGCAATCGTGGGAGACGCTTGAGCCGGAGAGCTTCACAGCCGACGGAGAGATCTACGAGCTGACGGACTGGCGCGACCCCTTTGTGTTCTGGAACGCAGAGGAGCAGAAATGGTGGATGCTGGTGGCCGCGAAGGAAAACGGTAAAACGGCGCGCAGGGGCTGCGTTGGCCTGTGTGTTTCGGATGATCTCCATCGCTGGGCGTACCGCAGGCCGTTTTATGCGCCGCATCTGCACACGAGCGCGCACGAGTGCCCCGATCTGTTTGAGATGGGCGGCTGGTATTATCTGATCTATTCACAGTACACGGATCGATTCCAGACCTACTACCGCATGAGCCGCAGTCTGGCAGGCCCGTGGACTGCCCCGGAAAACGACGGCTTTGACACACGCTGCTTTTACGCGGCTAAGTCGGGTACGGACGGCAGGGAACGCTTCCTCTACGGCTGGAACCCCACGCGCTACTACGACATGTGGGGCTTCAATCCGCCGATCTATGCCGGAAAGGATTACAATTCCTTTGACTGGGGCGATACGATGATCGTGCACCGGCTGCACCAGAATCGGGACGGCACGCTGGCGGTCGCACCGCCCGCCGCGGTGGACGGTGCTTTGAAGGTTCCCAACACGCTGAAAGTGGAGCCGCAGAACGGCCCGTGGCGGGTGGAGACATCGTCGGCGGAGACGGAGAACCCGTACGGCTACAGTACGCTTTTATTTGAAAACCGCGTCCCGGAGCTCTGCAAGCTCGAAATGGAGCTGACCTTTTCGGAGACGGTGCGGGAGGTCGGCGTGGCGTTGCAAGTGGATGCGGCGTTCGGCGCAGGCTATTATCTGAGCCTGCAGCCGCACCGCGGCAGGCTGGAATTTAAATCCGGCCTGCGCATGTACGACGAGGGCGGCTGGACTTTCCCGTTTGACGTGGAGCTGGAGCGGCCGGCGAGGCTGGAGGCAAACGTTCCCCACAGCTTGAAGATCTTCGTGCAGGACACGATTCTGCTCGCCTATCTGGACGATCAAATTGCGCTGAGCGCGAGAATGTTCGACTATACGCACCGCTTTTTCGGCCTGTTTGCATCGGACGGAACGGCGCGGTTTGAAAACATCCGGCTTTGGACCTGAGAGAGGGAGGGACGCGATATGGAGCTGTTTTACCGGCCGGGCGAGGCCGTTCTCGGCGATGTAATCCCCTTTTATGACGCGGGGGAATTCAAGCCGTTTTACCTGAAAAATACGCGGGGGCATGCAGGGCCGGACTGTGAGGAGGGCTGGCATCGGCTCTCGACGAAGGACCACCTGCATTTTACGGAGTTTCCGGCCCACATCCGCGGCGGAACCGGCTCGGTTCTGAAGGTGGGCGAGCTGTACCATATGTTTTACTGCACCTTTGAGGATAACCCGCGCAGGCAGTTCATCCGCCACGCGACCAGCCGCGATTTGGAGCGCTGGGAGACGGCGGACGGGGTGCTTCCGGCAGACGGAAAAATTTACGATCCGGCTGAATGGCGCGACCCCTTTGTATTCTGGAATGAGGGGGAGCAAAAGTGGTGGATGCTCATCGCGACGGCCGTGCTGGGGAAAACCGAGCGCCGCGCCTGCGTCGGCCTGTGTGTTTCGGATGATCTCCGCCGGTGGGCGTATCGGGAGCCCTTCTATGCGCCGATGGCCGCGGCCGGCGCCTGCGAATGCCCGGATCTGTTCCGGATGGGGGAATGGTACTACCTCGTGTTTTCGAATTACTGTGACCGCTTCCAAACGCTCTACCGCATGAGCCGGTCCCTGCGGGGTCCGTGGCTTGCGCCGGAGCGCGACACGCTGGATTCCCGCGCATATTATGCGGCAAAGACCGGCACGGACGGGAGCCGGCGGTATATTTACGGCTGGAACCCGACGAAGGAGCTGCCGAAGAAAACATTCAATCCGGGAAACCGCATCAGCCGGGACTGCTGCTCGTGGGACTGGGGCGGCAATCTCGTGGTGCACGAGCTCCTGCAAAATCCGGATGGCACGCTGCGCGTCGTGCCGGAGGCGCACGTGGACGCCGCGCTGCAAACGAGGCGGCCGGTCGACGTCACCCCGGTACTGGGCG
>URQJ01000247.1 GCA_900549945.1 uncultured Oscillospiraceae bacterium | reverse complement strand
GCTTGCAACCTGCGGCACGAGCGCCATCGTCGTCAGCTCGCCCACGTGGCCGCCGCTCTCGCCGCCCTCGGCGATCACCGCCGTGGCGCCGACGCGCTGCATCAGCTTCGCGAGGCTGACCGAGGCGACGACCGGGATGACCCTGATGCCGGCCTCAATCCACATTTTCATGTACTTCGAGGGGTTGCCCGCGCCGGTCGTGACGACCGCCACCTTTTCCTCGGCCACGACCTGCGCGACCTCGTCGGCGAACGGACTCATCAGCATGATGTTGACGCCAAACGGCTTGTCGGTCAGCCCGCGCGCGGTCTTGATCTGCCCGCGCAGATAGTCGGCGTCCGCGTTCATCGCGGAGATGATGCCGAGGCCGCCCGCCTCGGAAACGGCGCCGGCGAGCTTTCCGTCGGAAATCCACGCCATGCCGCCCTGAAAGATCGGGTAACGGATCCCGAGAATGTCACAAATCGGTGTTGAAATCATCGTTTTTACTCCTTTCGGACTTTGAAGCCCTGTGCTTTGCGCCCCGGGCCTTTGCTTTCTATCTCTATTATAATCGTTCTGCCGCCGCTTCACCCGGCGCTCAGAACCGCAGGATCATCGCCGCCGCGGAGAGGCCGCCGCCGAACGCCGCAAGCACCAGAATATCGCCACGGTGAATTTTCCCCGCGCGGTTCATCTCGTCGAGCAGAATCGGCACGCTCGCCGAGGAGGTGTTGCCGTAGCGGTCGATGTTGATGCAGAACTTCTCGGGCGCGATATCCGGAATGCGCCGGCGCGCCTCGTTGATGATGCGGTAATTCGCCTGATGCGGGATCACAAGCGCCACATCCTCGCCGGAAACGCCGGCCTGCTGCATCAGCTCTTTAATGTTATCCGACATCGCCATCACCGCGAACTTGTAGGTCTCGCGGCCGTTCATGTAGACGCTCGTTTTTTCGGGCAGCTCGTTTTTGTACCACGGGGAGCCGTAACGCGTCGGGATCGTGATCACGTCGTCGCCGCCCTTCGTCATCAGGTGCGAGGCGATGAGCCCCTCGCCCGGACCGAGCACCGCCGCGCCCGCGCCGTCGCCGAAAATGCAGCAGGTACCGCGGTCCGTCCAGTCGATGATGCCGCTCATGCGCTCCGCGCTGACGACAAGGATGCGTTTGTACATACCGCGCGCGAAGAAGCCCGCCGCCGTTTCCAGCGCAAAGAGGAAGCCCGAGCACGCCGCGGCCAGATCGAACGCCGGACAGTGCGCGCCGATGCACTTCTGCACCATGCAGCCCGTGCCCGGCGAAAGCGTGTCGCCGGAAATCGTCGTCGCGATGATCAGGTCAAGCTCCTCCGCCGCGACGCCCGCGTCCTCGAGCGCGCGCTCCGCCGCCTTTACGGCAAGGTCCACGTTCGTCTCCGTCTCGCTGATATGGCGGGACTTCACGCCGATGCGCTGTGTGATCCACTCGTCGTTCGTCTCCACGAGCTGCGCGAGGTCGTCGTTCGTGACGACATGCTCCGGCGCATAGCTGCCCGTGCCCAAAATTGTAAAACTCATCGTTGCCATCCTCTCATATCTTAGTCCTGAAATAGGTGTTGATGCGCGACATGGTGCGGAGCAGCTCCGCCTTTTCGCCCTCCGTGAGATCGTCGCTGATCTCGCGGATCATATTGCGGTGGCACCGCGCGTGAAACGCCTCCACCTTTCGGCCCGCGCCCGTCAGGATGACGGCCACGGCGCGGCCGTCATCCTCGCGCCGCCGCTTTTCGCAGTAGCCCTTCTGCACGAGCTTGTTGACCGCCACCGTCACCGAGGGGCGCGTCACCTTGAGCCGCCCGGCGATCTCGCTGACCGTCATGCCGCCCCCGGCCTTCGCGATCAGCTCGATCATGTGCATTTCGCTGATCGATAGATTCAGCCGGCTTTTCTTCAATTCACTCTCCTCGAGGATCTCGATATTCCGGTAAATCTCGACCAGAAGCTCGTTCAGATCCGCCGCAAACGCCGCCACAGCCTTCCCCCCCTTGTGTCCGCAGTATGTCGAAGCCGCTCGAAAATTTAGTTAGACAAACTAATTAATCTCGCTGCTATTTTACTTTTTTTCCCGCAGCTTGTCAATGCTTTTGCGCTCTTCGCACAGCGGATTTCCGGAATTTTTCGCACGCCTAAAAGTCTATTTGCCGCGAATTTGTAATCCTTTTGAAATATTTTGTCTTTTTTTTGTAGTTTTTTGCGTTTAATTCTTTTAGGGAATTATATCGCGTGCGATTTGGTTTACAATTACAAACGCTAGTATATGGAGCTGTACACAGAATTCACCAGAATTCCCGCTGAAAGGAAGGTAGGTATTCCATGAAGCATTTTCATAAGCGCTTCACCCGTCTGACCGCTCTGGCGCTTTCCGCCGTGCTGCTTACGGCCGCACCGCTCGCCGTTCAAGCAGACACCGTGGAGGAAATCGAAGCGAAGCAGAGCGCCCTCGCCGAGAAAAAGGCCGAACTGGAAAGCCAGATCGCAGAGCTTGAATCGGACGAAAGCACAAAGGAAGCCGAGCAGGCGCTGCTCGCCGAAAAAATCGATACCGTCCGCACGCAGATCAGCACCGCGACGGACAGCATCGACACGCTGAACGACAGCATCACGGCGCTTGAAGAAAGCCTGAAGAACGCCGAAGCGGAAATCGAGGACACGATGGAGCTTTTGAAAAAGCGCCTGTCCGCCCTGTATTCCGCCGGCAGCGTGAGCACGCTTGAGATCCTCTTCAACGCGGAGAGCCTGCACGACTTCTCCATGCGCACCGAGATGGTTTCGAGCATCACGCGCCGCGACAAGATGCTGATCGAGCAGGTTTCCGATTATATGAATGAGACCGCCGCCCAGCGCGAGGAGCTTGAAAAGGAAAAGACCGCGCTCGCCAGATCGGAAGAGCGTCGTGTAGGGAAAGAGTGTAGATCTCGGTGGTCGC
>URQJ01000246.1 GCA_900549945.1 uncultured Oscillospiraceae bacterium | reverse complement strand
CGGGCAGGCCCGGGCCGACCGCCTCGATTGTCTCCCCCTGCACGAGCACGTCGCCCAAAAACGGCGCGCCGCCCCCGCCGTCATAAATCTGCGCGCCGCGTATCAAAACCACCATGCGGGCGCCTCCTTCCCCACCAGCTTGAATTCCATTTCACTATACTGTATCCGGGCGGGAAAGTCAAGGGATGCGCGGGCAAAATCCCGCGGCTTGACACGGCGCGGGCGGCGGCGTATACTGAACGCAAACGCTGTGAGGAGGCCGAACCATGCAGGCTGAAACGTACCGAATCGAAAACGAGGGGGAGATCCTCTCCCCCGCCCTGATCTATTACGCGGACCGGATCCGCGAGAACACGCGGCGCACGATCGAGATCGCCGGCGGGGCCGAGCGCCTTTGGCCGCACGTGAAATCGCACAAAATGCGCGCGATGCTCGAAATGCAGATGGAAATGGGCGTCCGCCGCTTCAAGTGCGCGACGCTCGCCGAGGCTGAGATGGCGGCAGAAGCCGGCGCCGCGCATGTTTTGCTCGCTTACCCGCTCGTCGGGCCGGCAATCGCGGCCTTCGTCTCGCTCGTGCAGAAATACCCTGCCGTGCAGTTTTACGCGCTCGCTGACGACCGCGGCGCACTGTGCGCGCTCGACAGGGAAGCCGCGCAGCGAAACGCCTCGTTCGGCTTTTTTGTCGATGTCAACATGGGCATGAACCGCACCGGCGTGGAAACCGCGCGGCTGTACGATTTCATCCGCGCCATCGGCCCGCTGCAGGCGCTGCGCTTCAGCGGCCTGCACTGCTACGACGGGCACGTGCACACGGCCGACCTGCTCGAGCGCGAGGCCGAGGTCGCCGAGATGGTCGCCTCCATCGCCGACGCGCTCGACCGCCTCGAGGCGGTCGGCACGGAGATCCCGGCAATTATCGCGGGCGGCAGCCCCTCCTTTCCCTGCCATGCCGCCAACCCGGACGTTTTTCTCTCGCCGGGCACGGTGTTTTTGTGGGACGCCGGCTACAGCGCCGCCTATCCCGACCTGCCCTTTACCCCGGCGGCCGCCGTGCTGACGCGTGTCGTGAGCCACCCGGCCGACGGTATTTTCACGCTCGACCTCGGCTGCAAGGGCATCGCAAGCGATCCGGCCGGCCCGCGCGGCGTTGTTGCGGGCCTCGAACATGCCGAAGCGCTCTTCCAGAGCGAGGAGCACTGGACGTACCGTATGCTGCCCGGCCACGAAGCCGAGCGCCCGGCGATCGGCGCCGCGTTCTACGTGATCCCGACGCACATCTGCCCGACGACGGCGCTTTACAGCGCGGCGCTCGTTGCGGAAAACGGCCGGATCACCGGCCGCTGGACCGTAGACGCACGGCGCTGACGCGTCTTTCCCCCGCGGTCCTTCCCCCACAGACAGAAGCCCCGTGCGCCCTGCGATCCGCCGCAGGCGCACGGGGCTTTTTCATTCCGCCGTAAACGTCATGTTCGGGAACAGCGCCGCCATGGTCCGGTCGTCATACGCCGCGTCCAGCCACTGCGCAGCGGCGCTCGCGGGCGCCGCGCCTTCCGTTCTCGACCGCCACCGGGTGACGGCGGCCGCCGTGACGAGGAGGTTCACCGCCATAAAGACCGAGACGCACACGCAGGCGACGCGCCAGCCTTTGCCGCGCATTTTGGCGAACAGGCGGCCCAGCAGCGGAAACAGAAGGCGCATGAACAGGATCCCCAGAACGCCCCACAGCAGCGCCATCTGCAAGCTCACTCGCCCGCCGATGTTCAGCGCGTGGTCGCTGTAGTCCCAGGAGACGGAGCCGAGGAGCATCTCCTGAATCAGGCTGCCGAAGTATTCGACCGCCGCGCCGGAGACGGTGAAAACCGCAAACTGCAAAAGAACGCCCCGGTTTTTCAGAAACGCCGAAAGCAGGTAAACCGCAACGGCGCCGACGCCGTAGATGATGCAGAACGGCCCCCAGACCGTGGCGGAATGGCTCTCCCACCTGCCCGTGCGCAAAACGCACCAGAGGCCTTCGAGCACAAAGCCCACCGCGCTGCCGATCACAAACAGCCACAAAAGCGTGGAATAGGAGACGGACGCGGCGGCCGTCTCCTCCCGCTTGCGCGTCATCGTCCCTGTCTGGTGAAGCGAAGCTGTTCCGGCATTCATAGTCGTTCTCTCCCTTTCCGTCGTTTTCTGACGAAATTCTACACCGGGGCTGTTATGGAATTGCTGGAAAAATGTTTTTGAGATATTAAAAAACGGCCCGCCGCCCGAATGCGGCAGGCCGTTCGCCTTTCACGCCCTCTGCTCCGCCTCATAGGCGAACAGCGCGTGGGCGATGTGCGGGTATGTGAGATTTTCCGGAACGGTTTCAAATAGGCGGGTTTCCCCGATCTCGCTCTCCGGCAGCGGGCCAAGCTTTGTGATCTCCGCCCGGAACACGGCGCCCGAGGAACTGCCGAGGCCGTCTGCAGCCCGGTAGTCGCACAACGGCTCGATCGTGTATTCCAGCGCGCCGGATTCCTCCCAGAACTCGCGCTTTGCGGCCTCGAGCGGCGTTTCGCCCAGCTCAATGTGCCCGCCCTGCGTCTCCCATGTCGTGCGCGCCCGGTGGCGGCTCAACAGGTATTTGCCGTCCATGTGCGAAAGGATCACGACGAATTTGTATTCCCCCAGCGTGTTCGCGGGGAAAACCTCGCATGTTTTCAATGCAGCCACTCCCTCGATTCTGTCTCCGCCCACAGGTCCGGCCCCGTCGGCGGGCAATACTTCCCCTTTATTATACCGCTGCACGGGAGCGGCTGCAAGCCCTGTGCGGCCTGTTCACGCGTCCTTTTCGTTCCGGCGCCGGAGCACGACGTAGGAAATCACAAGCGGCACGAGCACGGCGCCGCCCGCAACGGTGTACCATGAAGACAAAAAGCTGAAACTCTTTGTTATGGGAGATATGAATGACGATCCGA
>URQJ01000245.1 GCA_900549945.1 uncultured Oscillospiraceae bacterium | reverse complement strand
CATGCCGCCGACCGCGGGCAGGACAGCGCCCATGTTTTCGGAAAGCGAGTCGGAAAGCCGCTCGGTGAGCGCAGGGATCGAAGCGGCCGCGCGCTCGATGACGCCGCGCACGGCGGGGGCGAGTGCCTCGTATTCAAAGTAGCCGCTGCCCGCAAAAAAGACGATCAGCTCGCGGCAGAGCCAGTAGAGCAAAAGCCCCGCGCCGAGGAGAAAAAGCAGGTAGGCGGCCACCGCCGCGCACACGGCGGCGCGCCCGCGCGGCATGCGGAGCTTATTCTCAAGAAAAGCGCAGGCGGGCTTTGCGACCGCGCCGAGCGCGATGCCGAGCACGATGGGCAGGGAAAAGGAAAGCGTATGGACAAAGAGAATAAAAACGGCTGTATATGCGAGAAAAAACAGAATGTACGGCGCGTTGTCCCGCCAAAGTGCCCGTATGCGTTTCAAAGGCTCACCCCCGTTCAAATTCAGTATGCGCGGCGCAGCGGCAGAAATGCGAAAAAATCTTTTGCCGCGCGTGTGTTTGGGGTGAAAGGAGGTGGCCTGATGGTGATGGAGGAGAGCGGCTGCGGCGCGGAGCTCGAGCAGCTCGTCGAGCGGTATACGGACACGCTGTTTCGGATCAGCTATTCGATGTGCGGCGTCGTGGCGGACGCTCTCCGGGCGCATCCGGATCGAATGGAGAAGCGGCGGCTTCCGCGCGTCGTTTGAGACCGACGGCTGACGGAATAAAAATTTTATCCGCCTGATGACAACGTTGTCTTTTTGTGCTACAATGGGGATAACACAGTACAAACGGAAAGGAAAATGCAAAATGGAACTGCTCGTCGAAAAACGTTATCTGAAAATCCCCGTGCGGTTTGACGGGGAACCCCTCCGGTTCACCGTCTCCGAAAACGGCGCGCCGGTCTATGAATTTGACGCGGCCTATACGGCCGATGCGCCGGACGCCGAATACTGCGCGGATCTGCGCGATTACGCGGGGCGCACCGTGACGCTCGATGCGCCGGAGGGCTTTGTGCCGGTGCTGTGCGACGCGCCCGTACCCCTCACCGCCGCGCAGGAGGCGCTGCGCCCGGCCGTGCATTTTACGGCGGAACGCGGCTGGATCAACGACCCGAACGGCCTGTGCTTCTACGATGGCCTGTATCACCTCTTTTACCAGCATAACCCTTACGGCCGCCAATGGGGCAATATGCACTGGGGCCATGCCGTCAGCCGCGACCTGCTCCATTGGGAGCACCGCGAAGAGGCGATGTTCAGCGACATGCACGGCGCGATGTTTTCCGGCTGCGCCGTGGTGGACCGTGAAAATATCGCCGGACTCAAGCAGGGAGACGAGACGCCGCTGCTGTTCTTCTACACCTGCGCGGGCAAGCGCAGCACGCAGTGCCTCGCCTACAGCGTAGACGGCGGCGAAACGCTCGTCAAATATGAGGGAAACCCGCTGCTGCCGGAGCTTGTCGGCGGGAACCGCGACCCAAAGGTCATATTCGACGCTGAGCGCGGCCGCTGGCTGATGGCGCTCTACTTTGATGGACGGAACTATGGTCTTTTCACTTCTAAAGATCTCCTGCACTGGACCTTACTGCAGCGCTTCGATCTGCCCGGCGACGACGAGTGCCCCGATTTCTACCCGCTGACGGCGGACGACGGCCGCACGCTCTGGGTGTACTCGGGCGCGCACGATATGTACTACGTCGGCACGTTCGACGAAAAGGGGCTTTACCAGCCGATTCAGGCGGTCGGTCAGCTCTCCTATTCCTCGGCGGCCTACGCGGCGCAGACGTATTACCGGGAGGCGGGCGGCCCTGTGATCCGTATCGCGTGGAACCGCAGCGAGGTGCCCGGCGCGCCGTTCAACGGCTCGATGTGCACGCCGACGGAGATGACGCTGCGCAAAATCGGCGGACGGTACTACCTGTGCGCGAAGCCGATTGCCGGCGTGGATGCGCTGGTCACAAAAGAGGTTCGGAAAACAGCCGAGACGATGCAGAATTACGTGCAGCCGCTCGAAGCCAAAGCGTGCCGGATTACCTTTACAGTGAAGGACGTACCGTTTTCCTGTAAAGTGTATGGGCTTGACATTCGCGTGGAGGCCGGCGGGATCTCCTGCAAGGACGCCTTCCTGCCGCGCACGGAGGAGGAGACGATGGAGATACAGATCCTTGCCGACACGACGAGCACGGAAATCTACCTGAACGGCACGGCGATCACAGCGGTGCCGCACGTGGCGGATGCAGCGCAGGCGGTGTTTGAGCTGCACGCGGATGCGCCCGTCCGCTTCGAGCGCTTCTGCGTTTCGGAGCTCGCGCTTTAAAAATAAGATAGGGTGCGCCTGTGCGGCGCAGGAGCTCCAATATAAATTTGCCGGACAAGGGAATCGCCTTGTCCGGCATTTTGTGTTCTAAACAGGGGTGCCCGTCCATAGAATGAACCATACGGAAAAGGATTGGTGATGGATATGGACTTTGAAAAGGCAGTGTGCCACCTCGGCCGCTTTGCGCCGCTCCTGAAAAAGGTGCCGCGGGGCGTCCGCGACACGGTGTTCGACGTGCGGCTCAGCGTAAACAGGCCGGTCATGCTCTGCTGCCGCGGACGCATCCTGTTTCTGCGGGAGGACGGCGCGGTCTCGGCCCACGCCTCGGCGGACTGCACGCGGGTGACGCCGGCGGATATGGAGGAGATCTTTCTGCGGCTGTGCGGCTACTCGGTGTACAGCCATATGGATGAAATTCGCAATGGGTTTATCTCGGTGGGCCGCAGCCTGCGCGTCGGCATCGGCGGCACGGCTGTGCTCAAAAACGGAGAGCTGAAAACAATCCGCGACGTAACGAGCCTTTCCGTGCGCATTCCCCGGGAAATACGCGGCTGTGCGGAGCATCTGCTGCGCGCGGGCGTCCCCTAGATCGGAAGAGCGTCGTGTAGGGAAAGAGTGTAGATCTCGGTGGTCGCCG
>URQJ01000244.1 GCA_900549945.1 uncultured Oscillospiraceae bacterium | reverse complement strand
CCCATGATTCATTAAAAGGCGTCCAGGTAATAATAGACGGATGGTTATAATTCTGTCTCACAACATCCATCCATTCTTTTGTGAATTCCTGCACCGCAGCATCATTAAACTCATAGCAGGCAGCCATCTCACTCCATACAAGCAGGCCCTTGACATCACACCAATACAGAAAACGTTCATCCTCGGTTTTCATATGTTTTCGCACACCGTTATATCCCATACTTTGTATTTTCTCAATATCCTCAATCAAAGCCGCCTCATCCGGCGGTGTTAGATGGGAATCTGCCCAGTAGCCCTGATCCAAAATCAAGCGCTGATACAACGGGGTGCCGTTAAGCAGAATATTCCCATTGCTGATTTGAATATCCCGCATCCCAAAATAGGAACAAACCTCATCCACGATCTCATGCTCTGTGTATATCCGAATCACAACCTCGTAAAGCGCAGGGTCATCCGGCGTCCACAAATGCAGCCCCCACGGGCTCTCCCAGGGTGCATACAAACTGATTTGATCCTCTGCATACGTTCGCTGAATCTGTCGGCATGAACGGCTTATATCGGTTCCCTCATAGGAAACAATGGTTTCTATCATATAAGTACCTGCACAGACTTCCGGTACCAGGTCATATATAAAATTCACTGCGGCAGCTTCCAAATCAGGGGTAATTTTCACAGCTTTTAAATGCACCGGATTCACATATTCCAGCCATACCGTTTTCCATATCCCGGTCGTCTGCACATACCAGCACGCGAAATTCTCCGGGATCCAGCGCTGCTTGCCGCGCGGCTGGCTGCGGCTCAGGCTGTCCGAAACATGCACCGCAAGCCGGTTTTCGCCGGTGCGGACCAGATCGGTGATGTCAAACGAAAAGCGCGCGTAGCCGCCGCGGTGCTCTCCGGCGAAGCGGCCGTTCACAAACACGCGCGTATGCCAGTCACTGCCCTCGAAATGGAGCAGCACGCGGCCGCCGTGCGGCTTCACCGCGAGCGTACGCGCATACCACACGTCGCTGTGCGGCTCCTCGATGCCGACGCCGCTGCGCTTCGTCTCGTAGGTAAACGGCACCTCGATCGTGTGCTGCGGCTGAAAGGCCTCCTGCCAGCCGTTTTTCTCCCCCTCGGCCGCATCGTCGAACGCGAAGTCCCACGCGCCGTTCAGGTTTTCCCAATCGGTGCGGATCAGCTGCGGGCGCGGATAATCCGGAATGTAATTTTTCAATACGATCACTCCCCCTGTATTTGGTGCTTTCATTATAGCAACCGGGAAAAGGCATGTCAATCGCTGTTCCCGCTCTCCGGCACTTGTTTTGCGCCGCGCGCTGTGCTACAATACAGGGGACAGGCACCGGCACGCCGGGAAGGGGGCGGGCTGCCCCGACCGGGAACCGCGCGCCAGACCGCCGGCACGCACGGCTTGTCTTTTTTACCGTTTAAAGGGAGGGAAAGTTCCATGCGCATCGCAGTAATCGGATACAGCGGCAGCGGCAAATCGACGCTCGCCGCACGGCTCGGAGCGGCATACGGCGTGCCGGTGCTGCATTTAGACAGCGTGCACTGGCTGCCCGGCTGGGTCGAGCGGCCGCGCGAGGAGGAGAAAGCGCTCGTGCGCGCCTTCCTCGACCAAAACGCGAGCTGGGTCATCGACGGCAATTATTCCACGCTCTATTATGAGGAGCGCCTCGAAAAGGCCGACCGCATCGTCTTTTTGAACTTCAACCGCTTCATCTGCCTGCACCGCGCCGCAAAGCGCGCCCGGCTCTTTAAAAACCGCACGCGGCCGGACATGGGCGAGGGCTGCAACGAGAAGCTGGATTTCGAGTTTGCAAGGTGGATCCTCCACGGCGGCCGCAGCAAGCGGGCGAAAAACCGCTACCGGCAAATGCGGCGCTCCTACCCCGAAAAATTCATCGAGATACGAAACCAGAAAGCGCTCTCCGCCTTCACGGCGCGCGCAACGGAGGCGAAAGACTGCTTATGAAAATTTTAGCCATTGAAAGCTCCTGTGACGAAACCGCGGCCGCCGTCGTCGAAAACGGCCGCCGTGTGCTCTCGAGCGTCATCGCGACGCAGGTGGAGGAGCACAAGCTGTACGGCGGCGTTGTGCCCGAGATCGCCTCGCGCCGCCACAGCGAATCGATCGTCGGCGTCGTGCGCGAGGCGCTCGCACAGGCCGGTCTCACGCTGAATGAGGTCGACGCCGTGGCCGTCACCTACGCACCGGGCCTGATCGGCGCGCTGCTCGTCGGCGTGAACTTCGCAAAGGGGCTCTCGCTTTCGGCGAATCTGCCGCTGATCCCGGTGCACCACCTGCGCGGGCACATCGCCTCAAACTACATCACGAACCCAGTGCTAGAGCCGCCGTTCCTCTGCCTCGTCGTCTCGGGCGGGCATTCGCACATCATCGAGGTTTCGAGCTACACCGACCTGCGCGTCCTCGGCAAAACGCGCGACGACGCGGCAGGCGAGGCGTTCGACAAGGCCGCCCGTGCGATGGGCATGCCCTACCCCGGCGGCATCCACCTCGACCGGCTCGCCGAATCCGGCGACGACCGTGCTTTCAGGCTGCCGCGCCCCACGGTGGACGGCGCGCCGCTCGATTTCAGCTTCTCGGGCCTCAAGACCGCCGTCATCAACATCCTGCACAACGCAAAGCAGAAGGGCGAGACGATCAGCACGGCCGACCTCGCCGCCTCGTACCGCAAGGCGGTCGTCGACTGCCTTGTGAAAAACTTCCTGCGCGCCGCCGACGAAACCGGTCACCAGAAGCTCGTCATCGCGGGCGGCGTTTCGGCCAACTCAGGACTGCGCAACGGGATCGTCGAAGAGGGCCGCAGGCGCGGCTGGCGCACGTTCCTGCCAGAATTCAAGTTCACGACCGACAACGCCGCAATGATCGCCATGGCAGGCTATTTCCACTACCAGCACGGCGATTTCTCGTCGCTCGACGTTTCGCCCGTGGCACGG
>URQJ01000243.1 GCA_900549945.1 uncultured Oscillospiraceae bacterium | reverse complement strand
ACCTCGGCATTACGCTCGCCGAGGAGGCGGCGGTCGACGCGGTGCTCGAGGGGTTCGACCGCGCCGCGCTCTGCGACCAGATCGTTTCCTCGGTTGTGCGGCATGCCGAGCGGGTCGCCTCTGTTTCGGTGCGCAGCCTCGAGGAGAAATACAGCCGCCGTGATCAGCGGCTCGACCGCATTTTAACGGGAAAGCTGACCGGTTTCCCGATCATGCTCTTGATGCTGCTCGTCATCTTTTGGCTGACGATTTCCGGCGCAAACTACCCCTCTGCGCTGCTTTCCGAGGGGCTGTTTGCGTTCGGCGAGGTGCTGCGCGGTTTCTGCACGGCGCTCGTGCTGCCCGGCTGGCTGATCAGCCTGCTGATCGACGGCGCGTACAAAACGCTCGCGTGGGTGGTCTCCGTGATGCTGCCGCCGATGGCGATCTTCTTCCCGCTGTTCACGCTTTTAGAGGATCTCGGCTATCTGCCTCGCGTCGCCTTCAATCTCGACAATGCGTTTCGCAAATGCTCGGCCTGCGGCAAGCAGGCGCTGACGATGTGCATGGGCTTCGGCTGCAACGCCGCGGGCGTCGTCGGGGCGCGAATCATCGATTCGCCGCGCGAGCGGCTGCTCGCCATCATCACGAACAGCTTTGTTCCTTGCAACGGAAGATTTCCCTTGCTTATTTCGGTCATTTCTATGTTCTTCGTGGCGGCTTCCGGCTTCTTCGGTTCGGTGCTTTCGTCGGCGCTGCTTGTTCTCGTGATCGTACTCGGTGTGGGGATGACCTTCCTTGTCTCCAAGCTGCTTTCAAAAACTGTTTTGAAAGGCGTGCCGTCGTCGTTCACGCTGGAGCTGCCGCCGTACCGCCGGCCGCAGATAGGCAAGGTGATTGTGCGCTCGGTGCTGGACCGTACGCTGTTCGTGCTCGGCCGCGCGGCGGCGGTCGCGCTGCCCGCCGGCGTCGTCATCTGGGTTATGGCGAACGTGACGGTGGGGGAGCAGACGGTGCTGATGCACTGCGCCGGCTTCCTTGACCCATTTGCGGGGCTGATGGGGCTTGACGGCGTGATTCTGCTTGCGTTCATCCTCGGTCTGCCCGCGAACGAAATCGTTGTGCCGATCATTTTGATGGCGTATCTCGCGCAGGGCTCGCTGACTGAGATGGCGGACTACGCCTCGCTGCACACCTTGCTTGTCGCAAACGGCTGGACGTGGGTGACGGCGCTGTGCACGATGCTGTTCTCCATGTTCCACTGGCCGTGCTCGACGACACTGATGACGATCAAAAAGGAGACGCAGAGCCTCAAATGGACCGCCGCGTCGTTTTTGATCCCGACGCTGTGCGGCGTCGCGCTCTGCATGGCGGTCAATGCTGTCGCCGCGCTGTTCGGCGCGTGACGCTTTTTTCGATCGGCGATCCTATAAAAACAGATGCGGGCCTATCGCGCCCGCATCTGTTTTCGCGTGTATTTGAGAATTACCGCCGCCGCAGGATTGTGATGGCGGTATAATGCACAACGGAAAATGCCTTCGGCGCGGTTTTCGCCGGCAGCTTTTTGTGCGCGCGCTCAAAATCAGCGGTCTCCGCTTCGGAAAGCGAAGCGCCGGTGCCGCGGCACGCCTTGATGCGTTCCAGCTCTCCTTTGTGAACGGGACGCGCAGGTCGAAAAACAGTTCGCTTTCCGTCTTAAAGCATTCGCCGTATACCGCCGGAATCGCGTTTGCGCCGCTGCTGGTTCAAAGCGGGCTCCAGCGGAGCACGAGCACTTCGCTGGCGGCGACCGGATCCTCAAACGGGAGCCAGTTCATGTGCAGCACGGCGAAGTGTCCGCCGGGGATCAGAAGCCGGTGCAGCTGCGGCGCCAGCGTGCCGTGGTCGAAGCAGGTGAAGCACTGGCAGGCCGTGACGGTATCAAAGCTGCCGGCGGCAAAGCCGGCCTGCTCGGCGGGCGTGCAGAGAAAGCGGATGTCCATGTGCTTTTCCCGCGCGAGCGCCTCAGCGCGGCGGATCTGGTTTTCGGAAATATCGGCCCCGGTGAATGCTGCGCGGCAGCACGCCGGTGCCCGTGTCGATGTCGAGGCACGCGCCGTCCTTCGGCGCACAGGCCCGCGTCGAGCAGGAGGCGGAAAAATTCCGGGGGACAAATATCCCGGCAGCGGGCGTAGTCCGCAGAGGTGCGTCCCCAGTCGAAGGCGCGCTCGTTGTCGATCGCGCGGCTTTGCATCTGGCATTCCCACGTCCCTTTGATTTTATTGGAGGCTCATGCGTTCAAAAATTCCTCGAGGCTCGTGTAATCGACGGCGGCGGTATCGGCCTGCCGCAGGAAGCCGAGCAGCTTTTCGGCGAGGATGCGCACGCCGCCCTCTGCGTTGCTTTCGAGGTTCAGCGGCAGAATCGGGTCGTGCACGCTCATGCGCAGCAGGAACCAGCCGTCGCCCGCGCCCACCGGGAACGAAATGCGGATGCCCTCGCGGTTGTCGGGTGCGACGGCCCAGCCGGCTTCGTTGGCGTAGGCGGCGAGATCGGCGATCAGCTTCTCGCCGACAGGGCGAAAGTCCGCCGCGGTGATCGGGAAGCGAAGTTCCTTTTCCTCCTTGGCCTCCTGCAAATCGGCGATCAGGCTCTCGAGCGTCTTGCCCTCGCGGCGGAGCTGCGCGGCCTTGACGATAATTTTTGTCACGAGATACGCGCCGTCGTCGAGAAAATGGTTCTCGCGCAGCGCCGCGTGGCCGCTTGTCTCGATTGCGAGCGGGCAGTTGACGCCCTCGGCGTTGAGGCGTAGCGCTTCGTTGATAACGTTCTTGTACCCGCGCTTGAAGCGGTGATGGCGCCCGCCGAGCGTCGTTTCAATGTAGGTTTTAAGGCCGTCGGAGGTGATCGAGTCGGTAACGACGGTGCCGCCCGGGTTGCCCTCGAGCGCGATGGCCGAGGCGATCGCAACGAGGCGGTTGCGGTTGATCTCCGCGCCGCGGCTGTCCACGGC
>URQJ01000242.1 GCA_900549945.1 uncultured Oscillospiraceae bacterium | reverse complement strand
CGGCGACCACCGAGATCTACACTCTTTCCCTACACGACGCTCTTCCGATCTCGACACCTCCTGCCCTCTATTCTAGCCGCCGGCCCGCCGGTTTGCAACCGATCGCCCGTTGATTTCCCCCGTTTCGCACTCTACGAATCGTTTACCGCAGAAAAATCCCGTGCAGGACACGCTGCACGGGAAAATTTCACCTGTATTCGGTCGCGAGGCGGATGCGCTCGTACGGCGTATCGGACTGGATCGAGCAGTCCGCGCCGAGGATGAAGCCGCTGCGGCCGGTCTTTGCGCAGAGGCGGCGGATCTCCGCCTTGAGCTCGTCGTCCGTGCCCTTGTACAGCATGCCGGCCGGCGTATTGTCCAGCCCGCCGAGCACGCACTTCACATTCGGGAAGAAATCGCGGCCCTCGCGCATGCCCATCTTTTCGACGTATACCGCCCAGTTCACCGCGGCGGCCTCGTAATCCTGCCAGACCTCAATGTTGTTCCGGTCGCCCGCCCAGCCGCAGCAGTGCAGGATGTTGAACTCGCCGAGCGTATTCGCGTAATCGAGCACTGCTTTATCCGACGGCGTGATCACCCTGCGGTATTCCTCCACCGTGAAGCGGTTTTTCTCGCCGCCCTGCACACTATAGTAAATGCCGTCGGCGCCGGCCTCAAAGAGCGCCTTCACGAGCATTTTGTTGTCCTCGGCGATCACGTCGAGCGCATGGCAGACGGCCTTCGGGTCCTCGCGCAGCGTCCGCATCACAAGCTCGTCGCCGTAGCCGAAGCGGATCGAGGAAAACGGCGCGAACACGGTATAAAATACGAGCGCCTCCCCGCCGACAGCCTCGGCGATCGCGCGCGTGCGCTCGACCTGTTCCTTGAAAAACGGGTGCTCCGGGCCCATCGGCTCGAGCTTATACCAGTCCGCCGCCTTTTCCACCTGCAGCGGGTTCGGGTAGTCAAAGTAGCCGTCGCACATGATCTTCATCATGTCGAGATCGCATTTTTTAAAATAATCGACGTGCGCGTCAATCGCGCCCTGCCCTTTTGCGGCCTCGCCGCTAAAATGGAACCAGAATCCCGCGGGTACGCGGTCCGGCTCGCCGCCTTTTAAAGCGGTGATCACGCGTTCTCTCTTGTTCATTTCAATACGCCTCCACTCCCGCACGCAATGCGGTTGATATGCTTTCACTATATCCCATAAAAACGGGAAAGTCAATGCGTATTTTTTGTTTTTTCTCGCCGAATCGCGGTCGATACTACGGCACGGCGGAACCCGCGCCATTCTGCGGCCCCAAACACGGAAAAGGAGGCACCCCGCGGAGTGCCCCCTCTGTATCAGCCGCTTACGGCTCGATCTTCCACGTAATGCCCTGCGGCGTGTCGGTGACAACGACGCGCCGCGCGGCGAGCGCATCGCGGATCGCGTCGGCCGTCGCCCAGTCCTTCGCCTTGCGGGCCTCGGCGCGCTTTGCGATCAGCGCCTCGATCTCCGCGGCCTCCTCGTCGGTCACGCCCTCCGGGACTGCCGCCGTTTTCTCCGCCGCCTCCTTTGTAAGGCGGTCGGCGGCCTCGAGCAGGCCGAGGGAGAGTACGGCGTCAAACTCGCCGATCAGCGCGCGCTTGTCGCTGTCCGAGAGCTTCGCCTTGAACACGTCGTACAGCGCGGTCAGCGCGAGCGAAGTGTTCATGTCGTTCTCGAGCGCCCCGCGGAACTTTGCGCGCAGCGCCTCGCAGCCCTCCGCGTCGTGCGCTCCCTCCGCCTTCAGTGCGGCGATGCGCGAGACAAGCTTGCGGTAAGCCGTCACGGTATTGTCGAGGCTCTCGAACGTGAAGGTCAGCGGCTTGCGGTAGTGCGACTGCAAGCAGAACATGCGGTAGGCGAGCGGGTCGTAGCCCTTTTCCTCGAGGTACGAAACCGTGAGGAAATCGCCCTTCGACTTGCTCATCTTGCCGCGCGCGTCGTTCAGGTGCAGCACGTGGAACCAATATTTGCACCACGGGTGGCCGAGATATGCCTCGCTCTGCGCGATCTCGTTCGTGTGGTGCGGGAACGCGTTGTCGATGCCGCCGCAGTGGATGTCGAGGTATTCGCCGAGGTACTTCACGCTGATGCCGCTGCACTCGATGTGCCAGCCCGGATACCCGACGCCCCACGGGGAATCCCACTTGAGTTCCTGATCGTCGAACTTCGACTTCGTAAACCAGAGCACGAAGTCGCTCTTATTGCGCTTGTTTTCGTCCTCCTCCACGCTGTCGCGCACGCCGACGGCGAGGCTCTCCTCCTCCATGTTGCCGAACACGTAGTACGTCTCGAGCTTCGAGGTATCGAAGTAGACGTTGCCGCCTGCGACGTACGCGAAGCCCTTTTCGACGAGCCTTTCGACCATCTCGATAAACGTGTCGATGCAGCTCGTAGCGGGCACGACGATCTCCGGCTTTTTAATGCCGAGCTTTTCGCAGTCGGCAAAGAACGCGTCGGTGTAGAATTTTGCGATTTCCATGACCGTCTTATGCTCGCGGCGGGCGCCCTTGAGCATCTTGTCCTCGCCGGTGTCGGCGTCGCTCGAAAGGTGGCCTACGTCCGTGATGTTCATCGCGCGGGTCACATCGTAGCCGAGGCAGCGCAGCGCCTTTTCAAGCACGTCCTCCATGATGTACGTGCGCAGGTTGCCGATGTGGGCGAAGTGGTAAACGGTCGGGCCGCAGGTGTACATTTTGACCTTGCCGGCCTCGTGCGGGATAAATTCCTCTTTTCTCTGGGTGCGTGTGTTATAGAGCTGCATGGCAAATACCGTATCCTTTCCTTATGATTCTTCGGTTTCCCCTGTTTTTTTCTTCTCGAGCGTCCCGCGCATGTGCATGAGCTCCACGCGCAGGCGGCACATCTCCTGTGCGATTGGATCGACGACGTGGATCTGATCCAGCGCGCTGTTCACGGGCTTGCCGCCCACGCGCACGACCCGCGCCGGAACGCCGACGGCCGTGGCGTCGTCC
>URQJ01000241.1 GCA_900549945.1 uncultured Oscillospiraceae bacterium | reverse complement strand
CCGCGCTGCCCTGCGGAACATCCACGAGAACCTGTTCTGGGCGTTCATCTACAACGTGATCGGCATCCCGCTGGCGGCGGGCATCTGGATCCCGCTTTTCGGCTGGCAGCTTAACCCGATGTTCGGCGCGGCTGCGATGAGCCTATCGAGCTTCTGCGTTGTCACAAACGCGCTCCGCCTGAATTTCTTCAACATCCGCAGCGCGAAGCGCGATAAAAAAATAAAGGCCGTTGCGGTCGAAATCAAAGAGAAGGAGACAGAAACCATGGAAAAAACAATGAAAATCAAGGGCATGATGTGCGCGCACTGCGAGGGTAGAGTTAAGAAGTGCCTTGAGGCGCTGCCGCAGGTCGACGAGGCCGTCGTCAGCCACGAAGCAGGCACGGCCGTTCTCAAGCTGAATGCGGACATTTCGGACGATGTGCTCAAAAAGGCCGTGGAGGATCAGGGCTACGAGGTCGTCGGCTGAGCCGAAAACAGTTGACACCGCCTGATTTCGTGTTACAATAACAAGTAACGGCATTTCATACAGATCGAAGCATCCGCCTGCCGCACGCCCCGAAAAGCAGGGGGCGCGGCGGGCGGATGGCTTTTTGGGGTGCGTGCGCCGTGCCGGAGAAATTTTTCTGTATATATTTTACAAACTGTTCATACGGCATTATTTTTCCGGTAAGAATCATTTTCTATAATAAACGGCAGAATTTCTTACAAAAATCTTAAGCATGAACGGGACGGGAGTTTTATATGGCAAGAGAGCGCTACCTGCTGGAGGATACGGAGGACACCATCCACCAAAATCCGATCACGCCAACCACGGGCAAGGAGAAGCGGCAGAACTGGTGGTTTTACCACAAGGTGCACCTGATCGTCGGCATTATAGCCGTGATTTTTGCGGCCTCGGTCATCTGGTCGTTCGTCTCGAAGGAGAACCCGGATTATTACGTCGCGATTATGACGGAATACATGCTGCCGGTCGATTTGCAGCTCGACCTCGAGGAGCACCTCGAGCAGTACGCCGACGACCGCAACGGCGACGGCGAGGTGGCCGTCGCACTGCAATACTACCAGTTCTCGACGGACGGCACGACGGATTACGACGCGGCGCAGCTTCAGGCCTCCTTTGTTAAATTTGCGGCCGATGCGAGCAATGCGGACAGCATCATTTTCATCTACGATGACGCGAGCTACGAATACCTCGACAACAACGATATGGAGGGCTTCTTCGCCCCTGTGGACGGTTCGGACGAGGCGTACGTGCTCTTCTCGGATATGGCGGGGCTCAGCAACTTGGAGCTCAACCATTACGCGGAGGAGGGCAGTATCGAGACGGTGATGAACGTGCTCGGCAAGCTCAAGGTGGCGGTCCGCGCCGAAGACGGCACGGCTTTCGAGAAGGCGGAGAAGGTCGAATACAGGCAGGACAGCATCGCGATGTTCGAGCGCCTGAAAAATGACGAAAAAACCGGAGCAGCGGCGGAATAAGCCGCAAAGCGGGCGGATGTGCAGGCTTCTGCGCACCGCCCGCTTTTTTCTTTGACACCGCCGCGTATTGGCGATATAATAGAGCCATATTATGGCCTTGCGGGCCGGCGTGCGTGCGGCCCCGCGGCAGGCCTCAAAGCGGGCCGGCCGCGCTGCGGACCGGAAGAAAGGAGGGCGCCCGCCATACGGGGGGCGCGGTGAAGGATGATGAAGGCGGAGGGCGTATCGATTTTTGACTCCACCCTGCGGGACGGCGCGCAGGGCAAGGGGATCTCCTTTTCGGTCGAGGATAAGCTTCAAATCGTGCGGCTGCTCGACCGGCTCGGCGTCGATTACATCGAGGCCGGCAATCCGGGCTCAAACCCAAAGGATCTGGCGTTTTTTGAGCGCGCGGCGCGACTCACGCTGCGCAGGGCAAAGCTCGCCTCCTTTGGCAGCACCTGCCGCAAGGGCTGCGCGCCGGAGGTGGACGGCAGCCTGCGCGCGCTGCTCGAGAGCGGCACGGAAACCTGCGTGGTGTTCGGCAAATGCTGGCGCTTCCACGTCGACCACGTGCTCGAGACGACCGAGGCCGAGAACCTGCGCATGATCCGCGAGAGCGTGCGCTTCCTCCGGGAAAACGGGCGGCGCGTGATCTTCGACGCCGAGCATTTTTTCGACGGCTTTCTCGACGACCGCGCCTTTGCGATGCGTGCGGTGCAGGCGGCGGTCGAGGGCGGCGCGGAGACCGTCTGCCTGTGCGACACGAACGGCGGCGTGTTTCCCGAGGACGCAAAGCACATCGTCGGCTATGCCGCGGCGCACCTCGGCGTGCCCGTCTCGGTGCACTTTCACGATGACTGCGGCATGGCGGTCGCAAACAGCATTGTCGCCGTCGCGGCCGGGGCAAAGCAGGTGCAGGGTACGTTCCTCGGCTTCGGCGAGCGGTGCGGCAATGCGAACCTCTCGGCAATCATCGCGAATTTGCAGATTAAGCGCGGCGTGCCGTGCATCCCGCAGGAGAACATCGCGCTTTTGACGCGCTATGCGCACGAGCTCGCGGCGATCGCGAACCTCGAGGTGCCTGCCGGCGCGCCGTATATCGGCAGCCACGCGTTTGCCCACAAAGCGGGCATGCACGCGGACGGCGTCATCAAGGCGCCGCGGTCGTTCGAGCATGTCGACCCATTCCTCGTCGGCAACAAGCGGCGGTTCCCGACCTCGGAGATCAGCGGCCGCGCTGTCGTGTTCGAGCGTGTCAAGCAGATTCTGCCCGCGCTCGCCGTGCATTCCGCGGAGACTGAGCGCATCCTCGGAGAGATCAAGCGGCTCGAGATGGCGGGCTACCAGTTCGAGGGGGCCGACGCGAGCTTTGAACTGCTCGTGCGCCGGCTGATGGGGCTTTACGACCCGTATTTCGAGCTGAAATACTACAAGATCTATTCCGGTGCGGGCGCGGGTGAGGAGGCCGGCGCGAGCGCCATGGTCAAGGTGCGCGTCGGCGAGGAGGTACGGCTCGTGGCGGGCGAGGGCAACGGCCCGGTCAAC